>CAYOHA010000091.1:0-4708 GCA_964403625.1 uncultured Dehalococcoidales bacterium
CGATAATGATATGGTCAAGGACTTCTATGCCCATAACTTCGCCTGCCTTGACTAGTCTCTCCGTCAGTTTTACATCATCTTCGGAAGGTTCGGGGTCTCCGGAAGGGTGATTGTGGACAAAGATAACCGAGGCAGCACTGGCTGATACCGCTTCTTTGAAGACTTCTCTAGGATGAACGATACTGCTATCCAGGCTGCCAACGGAAATTTCCGATATTTTGATTAGTTGGCCCCTGGTATCCAATAGAAGCACCAGGAAATGCTCTTTCTTTTTCCCTTTCAGTTGCCCGGTAACCAGACTCATCACCTCGTCAGGAGTCTTGACCACTGGTTTCTTACCAGATTCCTGATAGCCTTCCAGCCGGTTAGCCAGCTCGAAAGCAGCCTTAATCTGGGATGCTTTTGCCAGGCCGATACCCTTTATCTGAGATAACTCTTCCAGCGATGCACCGGCGATACCTTTGAGATTTCCAAACTGACTCAATAACCTCTGGGCTGTTACTGTTACCGATTCGCCGGCGATGCCACGGCCCAGGATCAAAGCCAGAATTTCCTGTGCTGATAGTGCTTCGACACCGAACTTTTGCAGCCTTTCTCTGGGCCGCTCGGAAGCAGGCAAATCGTGGATGGTAAATGATTTCTTTCCCACTCATGCCTCCATTAACAACTCAATGATATAAGGTATGATTTAGCAGGAGTTAAAGCAGTGAGTATCGTCATTGTCACGGCTGATACCGGCGACGCATTAACTGTTTTCGCTTCAGCTTCTTGATATTGGGGGACAACGTAGTCTTGCCACAGGATATCCAGCCCATCCATATCAAAGCCATAAACCTTCTCCAGAGCATCATCGTAGTTGCTGCCCTGGCTGAAGACATTCAATAACTCAAGCATTTTATCCTGCCCGTAACTGGTAATAAGGAACTCAACCAGACTGTAACTCTGGGCATAGGAAAGATAAGATTTGTCAGAATAAGCTGAAAAGGGGCTTGATAAACTCCGCACTGAGATCAGGTTATCTTGCTCTATTGCCATATCAAGACTACCGACAAATCCAGAACTGAGAGGCCCTTCTGTATACATAGCTAAACCTTCATCAAGCCAGACAGGTAAATCAATATAGGGATTATGTGTCATCTGGTGGACAACGAGGTGGGTCAGTTCATGAGTAATTGCCCGCTTCCCCCAGTCCAGATTACTCATATCTATACCAATAGCTATGGTGCCGTATTCAGTAAAGGCTACCCCACCTGTCCATTCCTGGGGAAAAATCATCGCGCCCTGTAGGTCCTGGGAATTTGCATAGATATATATTTGTATCGGCTCCTTTAGGTAGGCACCGGTATCTTCATACAGCCGTTCCAGGGCTTGTTGGGCGGTTGACATCAACTCTTCACCAAAAGATTGAGTGCCCTCATACCAGTATATGGTAACCTTCTCTTCGGTCAGGCTCCTCCAGAGATAGCGGTTATCATCAAAGTTGACTTCAGCTGGAGTAGTCTGGACCCTGTCTCCGTTAGCATCAGTTACCTTCCACCAGTATTCCAGGCTGGACCCCGGGGGTAGCCCGCCAACCTTTATCATATCCAGTTCCCCACGTATGCCAACAGTGGTATCAGGAACAAACTCGATATATATTTCGCTGACTACCTGAGCATAGCTTTTACGGTCAATGGTGTAATTCAGGCGAATGTCGGTAATATTAACACCACTCCTGGCGGATAGGCTGAAGTCAATACTATTGGGGAAATCTGTAAGAACCGAGCTATTAAGGATTTCTATCCTTCCCTGAGCTTTAACCGGATACGGACTAAACAAAGCCAGGAATAGAGAAATAGTTAAGACGAATATACAGACTTTTTTACGCACCTTCTTTACCTACCATAGAGCGGAGATAAGTGGTAATAAAGCCATCCAGTTCTCCATCCAGTACCGCTTCAGTATTACTGGTCTGATAATCGGTCCGGTGGTCTTTTACCATCTTATAGGGATGAAGGACATAACTTCTAATCTGGTTACCCCAGCCGGCAGAAATCCGCTCTCCCTTGAGTTTAGCCTTCTCTTCAGCTTTCCTAGCCAGTTCCAGCTTCAGCAGGCGGGATTGAAGAATCCTCAGGGCAATCTCCTTATTCTGGCGCTGGGAACGCTCACTCTGGCAGCTGACCACCAGACCGGTGAGTAAGTGAGTCAGTCTGACAGCGCTGCTTGTCTTCTGCATATGCTGTCCACCCGGTCCGCTCGACCTGAATGTTTCTACTTTCAAGTCGTCCGGTTCTATTTTTACCTCTATATCATCCTCAACTTCAGGAAGGACTTCGACCAAGACAAAAGAGGTGTGTCTGGCGTGGTCAGCATCAAATGGAGAAAGGCGAACCAGCCGGTGCACACCATGCTCAGATTTTAAGTAGCCGAAGGCATATTCACCGCTTATTTCGACACTAGTACTCTTTATCCCGGCGGTATCTCCCGGCGAAGTGTCAAGTATTTCGGCATTATAGCCACGCCGCTCAGCCCAGCGAAGGTACATCCGGAGCAACATTTCAGCCCAG
The DNA here is from genome assembly GCA_964403625.1 of uncultured Dehalococcoidales bacterium. Lineage (GTDB taxonomy): Bacteria > Chloroflexota > Dehalococcoidia > Dehalococcoidales > UBA2162 > CAYOHA01. The sequence goes on from CAYOHA010000091.1 coordinate 2,550, forward strand.
TCCTGTGATTCGGTACCTCCGGCTCCAGCATGAATAGCCAGGATAGCATTCCTGGCATCATACTCACTGGTAAAAGCTGTCTCTAACTCCAGAGCATCAAGAGTGGCAGTTACCTCCTCTACCTCAGACTCATACTCTTCTCGAAAGGAAGCATCCTCTTCTGCCAGGGAGGCCAGTTCGGCAATATCACTCACCTTTTTCTCCAGACCTCGCCATTTTCCAATCACTTTTTTATACTCGGACAACCGACGCATAACAATCTGGGCGTTAGCCTGGTCCAACCAGAAGTCGGGCTGCGCCGATTGCTTCTCTAACCTGACGATTTCCTTTTCTTTGGTAGCGACATCAAAGATGCACCAGTGCCGTAGAAATTCTATTCTGCAAGTCGGCTAATTTTTCTCTCAATTCCTGCACCAATTTACTCCTTTATGTTTATTCTAATATATATCAGTTAAGTTGGTCTGTATGATAGCTGGCATCAGTTGCCCTAACCTTTTTCTGACTCTCCAGGTTCCCCCCAGCTGCCTGATGAGCCAGACGGGTAGGTTCCGGCAAACGGTAACCACGACAGCACTTTAAAACCCAGCGAATAGCAGTGTGAAGATCAGTTTTATGACCTATCGAAACGTAAACAGGCTTGACTCCGGATTTCGACCGCAGAGCTACTCCAATGGTCTCACCCTTATCTATTATCTCGGTATAGCTACCTGGCTCAGTGCCAGGTTCAATGCAGCCACCACAAAGCAGGGACTTGGCGCAGCCAATCGTCGGAGTATCCAGAAATAGCCCAAGGTGAGAGGCGATGCCAAACCGCCGGGGATGGGCAACTCCCTGACCATCAGCCAGGATCAGGTCAGGAGTAACGTTGAGCCTCTCAAAAGCAGACAGCGTCAGTGGTAGTTCTCTAAAGGACAAGAGACCCGGTATGTAGGGAAAATCAAGATTGCCCCGGGCTGTTTTGATTTCCACCACCTCAAGTTCGGGATAGCTTAATACAACCACAGCCCCTGTAGCTACTTTCCCCGTTTTACCCACCGATATATCCACACCAGCGATATATCGAGGAGCTAGATCTGTACAATTTTTAGAAACCTGTGCTGAAAGCTGACGCTGTAACTCAATAGCTTCAGAAGTACTGAGCTGCCAACAATGTAAACTTTTCACTTTCATAACCCGATTATAGCGATTAGACAGTGTCTTGACAACTCATAAATGATCTACTTTCCCATCATTAAAATCGGACTTTCCCTTGAAATGTGTAATTTACTTTGCTTTTGAATGTAGCCTTCCCGGCCCTTAGATGCCTCATACTTCCCTATGGTAAGGACTCCAGAATGACAGTTTCGCGATTGGCTACACAAAATTCATCGCTATTGACAGGACGGTTGCCAATAGCGCATAATATCCTATATGGTTAAAATTAGATTAAGGAGAGTAGGAGCCAAAAACCGCCCGAGTTATCGATTAGTAATAGCTGATTCTAGAGCACCGCGAAATGGGTCATTTATCAGTATTATCGGGCATTATAATCCTTTAACCGAACCGGAAACGGTTGTTATTGATGAAGAAAAAGCCCTGCACTGGCTCCAACAAGGAGCACAGCCGACAGCTACTGTTAACAGACTGTTATCAAAGGCAGGCATTATGGAAAAGTTCAAAACAATCAAGGAGAAACCATGAAAGAACTAGTAGAGTATATCGCCAAATCGATTGTCAATTCCCCTGCTGACGTGGTCGTCACCGAAGAACAGAATGAGCAAGGCATAACACTTAAGCTACAGGTTGCCGATGATGATAAGGGTAGAGTTATTGGTAAACAAGGTCGAATAGCCGAAGCTATGCGGACTCTGGTCAGGGTAAAAGCAGCTAAAGCAGGCACCAGAGCCACACTAGAAATTACATAAATTGAACCCTTTTGGTGCACCAAATACAATCATAAAGCCGGTGAAATATCTCCAAGAAAGCACAATTCTATCGGTCAGGTGTGCACTAGTTCAGAATAATTTTCCAGAGGGTTGGCATTTTTGCTAACTAGACGGAGGTTATGATGCGTTCTACACCTGAAGCCGAACTCTGGGTTATATGCCCCGTATGCCATAAAGCTAATCCTGCAGGGACCCGCTTCTGTCAATACTGCTGGGGCGCAGCCATTCATCCAG
>CAYOHA010000091.1:4808-9155 GCA_964403625.1 uncultured Dehalococcoidales bacterium
AATCCTGCAGGGACCCGCTTCTGTCAATACTGCTGGGGCGCAGCCATTCATCCAGCTATCCCACTGACCTCCGAAGAACTGGAAGAAATTACAAAGCGCCGTGAGGCTTTCCTGAAACGAAGAAGAATATTCAGAATAGCTATTATCAGCCTTGCTTCACTGCTTATCCTGGTTGCTACCTATCTCATCTTGCACTACTTCACCGACATAATATTCAAGCCATCCCAAGAGGTCAGCTCCAGTTCCCTACCCGGTGAATGGGCTATGTTCCGGCATGACCTGACTCACTCCGGCAGTGCTGGACCGGTGAATGTCCTACCTCAAGGTACACTCAAATGGACCTTCCAAACGGGTGCAGCCATACATTCATCACCCGCTGTGGTCGACGGCACCGTCTACTTCGGCTCCCAGGACTACAAGCTCTATGCCCTGGATGCGGATACCGGAGTTAAGAACTGGGAATTCATGACTGGCAGCTGGGTCGAGTCATCACCGGCGATTGCCAGTGGTATAGTCTATTTCGGTTCGAATGATGGGGCACTATATGCCCTCGACGCCCGCAACGGCGAGAAGATATGGGATTTTCAGACTAAATATCCGGTCAAGTCATCTCCGGCGGTGGCGAGTAATGGTGTGGTCTACTTTGGCTCTGAAGACTATTATCTTTATGCCCTGGACGCAACAAAGGGAACAGAACTCTGGAGATATGACACCAAAAGCCCGGCAGTATCTTCGCCTGCAGTAGCCAATGGCGTCGTCTATATCGGAGGTGGAACCGGTTACTCTTATGCTCTTAATGCCGTCAATGGGCAACGGCGCCTCCGCTTTAAGACTCACTATGCGGTATATGCTTCGCCTGTAATAAGCGATGGGACTGTCTACTTTGCTACCACGAACGGTCTATTATATGCGGTCGACGGTATGGCCCGGACCTGGCTTTGGGAACATGAAATCAGGCCTGTTTGGGCACAACTATGGGCAATGATGTCATGGCTTCCACAACCTCCTCTTCAGTCTGGTTTCTTATGGACAGTCCTCCTGGGCGGGGGGAATACTTCTTCTCCTGTGGTAGATGGCGATACCATGTACCTGGGCTGCGATAAATCCGTTCTCGCTGTTGACCTTCAGAATCACAAAGTGCTCTGGAAGTTCGAAACCGGTGGTATTGTAAGGTCTTCACCAGCCGTGGCAGGCTCTAACGTCTATGTGGGAAGTGAGGATGGACGACTCTACGCTTTAGACGCCGCCACCGGTGAGAAACTCTGGGACTTCCTTATCGGAGATAAGATTACCTCATCGCCAACTGTCGCTAACGGAATCGTCTACGTAGGCTCACACGACGGTAAACTTTACGCTATAGAATAAGCTATATTAAATGTGGCACAGGTAAAGTAGTCAGGTCGTCGAGACGACAACATAGTAGCTGAATTTGAATAAAAAATTATTCAGCCAGTTTTTTTACTACATTGTGACAGGTCCCTGTCCTCTTCTTCTCCTCATCTTCTCGGCTACCTTTAGGCGAGCTAGGGATCGCCGAAGAGCTGCTTCAGCCCTGGTGACATCAACACCAGCAGCAGGGTGACTGAGTCTTGCTTCTGCACGACGCTTTGCTTCCTCCGCTCTGGCAATATCAATTTCATCATCCCTCTCCGCAGCATCAGCCAGAACAATTATCCGGTCCGGTCGTACCTCAAGAAAGCCGCCGGAAATAGCTAGAGAAAATTCCTCTCCACTCTTCCTAATTATCATTTCGCCTGCCTGTAGTGTGGTCATCAAGGGGGTATGATGGGGCAGGATTCCAAGCTGGCCTTCAACGCCCGGAGCTACGACTATATCCACTTCTTCTGAATAGACCAGCCTTTCAGCGGTAACGATATCAAGCCTTACCGGAGACATTAGACTGCACTCCCCAATTTCTTTGCCTGTTCCACCGCCTCCTCAATGGGTCCTACCATAAAGAAAGCCTGCTCAGGAAGTTCATCATACTTACCTTCCAGAATTTCCTTAAAGCCACGTACCGTCTCGGCTACAGGCACATATTTTCCCTGCCTACCGGTAAAGACTTCAGTGACAAACATTGGCTGAGACAGGAATCTCTGTATTTTACGGGCGCGGGCGACAGTTAACTTATCCTCATCACCAAGCTCTTCAATACCGAGGATAGCGATCACATCCTGGAGATCTTTATAGCGTTGCAAGACACGCTGTACTTCACGGGCTACCTGATGGTGCTCTTCACCTACAATCTTAGGGTCAAGTATTCTTGAGGTTGAGGTTAATGGATCAACAGCCGGGTACAGACCCTGTTCAGCGATAGACCTTTCCAGAGCAATGACCGCATCAAGATGTCCAAACGTGGTAGCTACTCCAGGGTCCGTATAATCGTCAGCCGGGACATAGATAGCCTGGAATGAGGTTATTGAGCCCTTCCTGGTAGAGGTAATTCTTTCTTCAAGTTCGCCAACCTCGGTAGCCAATGTTGGCTGATAACCCACTGCCGAAGGCATACGACCCAGCAGAGCTGATACTTCCATGCCTGCCAGAGTGTAGCGATAGATATTATCAATAAACAAAAGAACGTCCTGGCCTTCAATATCACGGAAGTACTCCGCCATGGTCAGACCAGTCAAACCGATACGAAGACGAACAGCCGGTGGTTCATTCATCTGGCCAAAGACTAGAACAGTCTTATCAATAACGCCTGAAGACTTCATTTCATTCCACAGGTCATTACCTTCACGCGACCTTTCACCGATACCGGCAAAAACCGAAAAACCACCGTGCTCAGTAGCAATATTGCGGATGAGTTCCTGAATAATCACCGTCTTGCCAACTCCGGCACCTCCGTAGGCACCGACCTTACCACCCTTGGTAAAAGGCGTAATCAGGTCAATAACCTTCAACCCTGTCTCCAACATCTCGGTAGTAGTTTTTTGTTCTTCGAGTGAGGGTGGGGGGCGATGTATTGCCCACTTTTCCTCAGCCTTTACCTCACCCAGGTTATCCAGAGGAACACCCAGAACATTGAATAACCGCCCAAGGGTAGCCCTTCCAACCGGAACACTGAGTGAAGCTTCGGTATCAAGGGCTTCAGCACCTCGCTCGAGTCCATCAGTAGATGATAGAGCTAAGCAACGCACCCAGTTATTACCGACATGCTCCTGAACTTCCATAATAACCTTACCGCCAGTAGCGTTAACCTCAATAGCATTAAAAAGTCCTGGTAATTCATCTGGAGGAAATTCGACATCAACTACCGTTCCAATTACCTGAACCACTTTACCTTTTGCCATTTTTTACCTCACAAATCTTACTTTTTTGGAGTGGTTCCATATATATTTTCTATTATTTTTTACCGCGAATAAACAGTGATAAAGCCTCTTATCTATTAAGGGCTTCAACTCCACCGGTAATATCAAGAAGCTCATTAGTGATTGACTCCTGACGGGCTTTATTATACATCAGGGTTAATTCGTCAGTCAGTTCTTTGGCATTATCGGTGGCATTCCGCATTGCTACCATTCTGGCCGATTGTTCACTGGCAATAGCCTCCAGAATAGCATGGTAAATCTGCATTTCAACAAAGCGCGGCAGGAGTCCTCCCAGAACAGCATCTGAGCCCGGCTCATAAATATAATCCACATTCTGGCCTCCCGGTATGGCTGCTGGCTCAACCGGCAGAATTGGCTGTACTACCGGTCTTTGTACTAAAGTAGAGACAAACCGGGTATAGGACAGATATGCAGCATCAATAACACTATTGGTGTAATCATCAATAATAATGCGTGATATGGGTAGAGTATCAAGATAACGGGGGTTATCGCCGAGCCAGGTAAATTCAGCTTTAATATCACAACCGTGCCGTCTCATAAAATCAAGCCCCTTTCGACCAACACAAACCAGAGAAGCCGGTATCCCTTGTTCCAGAATAAAACTGCTCGTCCGGCGGTTGATATTTGTGATGAGTCCGCCACATAGACCACGGTCAGGAGTGATATGCACAATGGTGATTTTTGTTATCGGTCGACGCTGTAACAAGGGATGGAGTGTTCTCTCTGTTCGGGGTAGGGCAGCCAGGTCAGCTATCACCTGACGGATTTTATCAGAGTAAGGTCGCCCAGCCAGACCACGTTCCTGTGTCCGCCTCATTTTTAAGGTGGCAATCATTTCCATAGCCCGAGTAATCTTGGCGATACTCTGGACGCCACGAATTCGACGCTTGATTAAACGTATATTAGCCAAGCTACAACCCTATCTCCTATGAGGCTGTCCGGAAACTGTAAAGTGTCATACTGGAGCGAAGCGACCTGCCCGCCGTACAAGACTTTGGCAGGCGGGAGCATCTCA
>CAYOHA010000092.1:0-9128 GCA_964403625.1 uncultured Dehalococcoidales bacterium
TATCCTGGTTTAGCCCTTTTATCCTTTCAATTTTACGCGTTTCGCGGATGCCTCAATGGGGGATAGATTGACATCATTCAGCCATCAAATTATAATTTACGGGGAAGATAAAATTATTGAGCATATAATCAAGATTACCGATAGTTATTTCTTTACACCGGCAGGGAGACCAACTAAGAGCCTCAAGAGGTAACGAGTATTTGTACAGGATATTATTAAGGCAGGACTTAGCCCCCAGGATTCATCTTTTCAAGGTTGAGGCACCAATCATAGCCAGGAAGGCTCAGGCAGGGCAGTTTATCATCACCAGGGTTGATGAGATGGGAGAGCGAATTCCCCTTACTATTGCCGACTGGGACCGTGAGGAGGGCAGCGTAACCATTGTGTTCAACGAGGTGGGGAGGACAACCAGTAAGCTAGCGGCACTGCAAAAGGGTGACTTCATCGCTAACTTTGTCGGACCGCTTGGGCTACCTGCCCATATCGAAAAGTTTGGTACTGTGGTCTGCGTTATCGGCGGGTATTCGGTGGCCACTATGGTACCAGTCATCCGGGCTCTCAAAGATGCGGAGAACAGAGTTATCTCGATTATGAGGACGCCAACCAAAGAAACGATTTTTGGCGAGGAGCGTCTGAGAAGACTCAGCGAAAAATTAATAGTCGTTACCGGTGAAATTGCCTTTGAATATGACGGATTTGTTATCGAGCCACTCAAAGATATCCTCGAAAACGAGAAGGTTAACCGGGTGATGACGGTTGGTCCCACCTGTGTTATGAAACTTATTGCCGCGACGACAAAGCCCTATGGAGTCAAGACAATTGCCAGTCTTAACCCGATTATGGTCGATGGTACCGGCATGTGTGGCTGCTGCCGGGTAATCGTAGGTGGCGAAACAAAATTTGCCTGCGTAGATGGTCCGGAGTTCGATGCCCACCAGGTCGACTGGGTATCACTCATGGCACGAAGGTGCACTTATTCCACCGATACACAGTCGAAGCTTTGTTATCAATGCCGTAACTGTGCTCAGTGGTGAGTTCAGACAGGAGTATTATCCGATGCCGAAAGTCAATTTAAACCGGGTCTCGATGCCGAGGCAGGACCCTAAGGTACGGAATAAGAATTTTAATGAAGTTGCGCTGGGTTATAATCCGGAGCAGGCTAAAGAAGAAGCAACCCGCTGTCTCCAGTGCCCTAAGCATCCCTGCACCGAAGGTTGTCCGGTAGGTGTCGACATACCTGATTTCATCAAGGCTATCGTTGACGGGGATATGCCTGGTGCCGTAAGGATACTGAAAAATAAGAACAGTCTGCCCGGTATCTGCGGAAGAGTCTGTCCTCAGGAGACACAGTGCGAGTCTACCTGTTCTCTGGCGAAAAGGGGAGCACCGGTAGCGATCGGACGTCTGGAGCGATACGTTGCCGACTGGGAGCGAGCCAATAAGCAAGCAACTTCGCCGGTAGTCGCGCCTGAGCCAAACGATAAGCGGGTGGCGGTGGTCGGTTCAGGTCCGGCTGGTCTAACTACAGCGGCGGATCTAGCCAAGATGGGATATGGTGTTACCATTTTTGAGGCACTGCATGTGGCTGGCGGAGTGCTAATGTATGGCATCCCTGAATTCAGACTGCCGAAAGAGATTGTCCAAGCCGAAGTTGACTATGTTACCTCTCTGGGAGTCGAGCTCAAGCTGGACTCAGTGATTGGCAAAACCGATACTGTCGACGAGTTACTGAATAACGGTTACTCCGCCGTTTTCCTTGGTACGGGAGCTGGGGCGCCTATTTTTCTGAATGCCCCCGGGGAAAACCTCTGTGGTGTCTATTCGGCTAATGAATTCCTCACACGGACAATTCTGATGAAAGGCTACCTTTTTCCGAAATACGATACGCCCGTGAAAATAGGAAAGAGCGTGGCCGTAATCGGTGGCGGCAATGTTGCTATGGACTCAGCCCGCTGTTCACTCAGACTAGGCGCTAAAGAGGTCTACATTGTCTACCGGCGTTCAGAGGCAGAAATGCCCGCCCGTCGTGAAGAAGTAGAAAACGCTATGGAAGAAGGCGTTGTCTTCAAGTTTTTAACCAACCCCACTGGATTTCTGGGTAGTGGTCGGGGCTGGGTAATGGCAATGGAATGTATCGAAATGGAGCTTGGGGAGCCTGATGAAGGTGGCCGCCGACGTCCAATACCCAAAAAGGGAAGCGATTTTCTAATGAACGTTGATACGGTAATCGTAGCCCTGGGTAATAATCCAAATCCCCTCATTGCCCAGACTACGCCAGGTCTGGAAACCACGCGGCGGGGGACGATAGTTGCTGATGAGTCGACAGGTAAGACGGTAAAGCCAAAGGTCTGGGCTGGGGGAGATATCGTGACCGGTGCGGCAACGGTAATCAGTGCCATGGGTGCCGGCAAGAGAGCCGTGGCATCTATAGATGCTTACCTCAAGGGTCTATCCTGAACATGGACAGTTTTACTTGCTGGTTTTTACCTCAAAAGATCCAAAAATAAAGTCCAGATCATCCTGCAGAGCCAAGAGCTTTTCCTGAGGAAAGAGCTTCTCATCAATATCAAACATTAGTTTTGTTTCGCCTTGTGCTGATCCGACAATATGCACACTAAGACACTCTTTTTCAGTATTGCTTGCTTTGTCATGAATTTGAAAAGTTAGCGTACCGCGGGAGATGAAAGAAGATGAATCACTCGCTGAGGAATATGTTTCCAGCTTCGTGTCATTAACGATTGCGCCCTGTTTCAGAGCGAAATCTTTCACCTCGTGATAGAGTAGCTCAGGATTTACTGACTTATATGTCTTCTTGATTTTCATCGCGGTGTCCTTTTTCTTCAGTATACCCTATCATAGTGAAATCGGGAATTCTTGTCAATTATCTGGAAGATAGTTCTGGTTTCTTTTGGATGTTATTCTTGACTTTACTCCTTGTCCCTCTCTCTGCTATTGCTGGGGGTAAGATGATATGTTATACTTTATGCTAGTTGTCAATTAGAAAGGGGTGTAAATTTGCCAGAAAGTGTTTCCGTTAAACAGCTTCTGGAAGCCGGAGCTCACTTTGGACATCAGACAAGCCGGTGGCATCCTCGTATGAAGAAATACATCTTCACCAAGCGTGAGGGTATTCATATTATTGACCTGGAGCAGACTACGAGTATGCTGGACAAAGCCTGCGAATTTATTCGTCAGGTAGTGGCTGAAGGTGGCAAGATACTGTTTGTCGGCACCAAGAAGCAGGCGCAGGAGTCTATTGAAGAGGCAGCCAAGCGCTGTAATATGTACTATGTCAACCAGCGATGGATTGGAGGAGTGCTGACCAATTTTGCTACCATCCAATCCCGCATTGACTATTTAGTCCGTTTAGAGGATCAGAAAGCCAAGGGAGAATTTACCCGCCTGCCCAAAAAAGAAGTCCTAAAGCTTGAGAAAGAAATCGTCCGTCTTAATCGTTTGATGGGTGGATTCAAAGAGATGACCAGTCTACCAGCAGCTTTATTTATAGTTGACCCACCAAAGGAAAAGATTGCCCTAGCTGAAGCCAAGAGGGCAGGAATACCGGTTACTGCTATTGCTGATACCAGTTGTAACCCTGACGAAATTGACTATCCCATTCCGGCGAACGATGACGCTATCAGAGCCATCAAGCTTATATGTAATAAAATTGCTGATGCAGTTATTGAAGGTGTAACTGGCCAGGCGCAAATTGTGACGAAGAAAGAGGAGATTAAGAAACCGGAAGAAGTTAAAGCAACAAATAATACCGGGCCTGTTGTTTTTACACCTGATGACCAGTAATTTGAGGAGGAAAGGTTGAATATCCCAACAGAAAAGGTGAAGGAACTCAGAGAGCAGTCCGGAGCAGGGATAATGGACTGCCGGAAAGCCCTGCTCGAAGCAGAGGGAGTAATAGAAAAAGCTCTCGAGATTCTTAAAGAGCAGAACCTTTTCAAAGCAGAAAAAACGAGTAAACATTCTACCTCTGAAGGGCTGATCGAGTCATATATACATACCGGTGGGCGTATTGGAGCGATGGTTGAAGTAAACTGTGAGACTGACTTTGCAGCCCATACCAACGAACTAAGAGGGCTTGCCCATAATCTGGCAATGCAAATAACCGCTATGTCACCTCAATTTATCACGCCAGAAGAAATACCTGAAGGAGCTGACGTAGTAGCTCAAGAAGCCTGTCTTCTCCTTCAACCATACATCAAAAACCCCAGTATGACGGTTCAGGATATAATCAATGAAGCTATCGCTAAAACCGGAGAGAATATCAAGGTTAGAAGGTTTGTTAGATTCGAGCTTGGAGAGAAATAAATCCTACTAAGAAGGCGGCAGTAGAACGACAATGGTGGCAGCCAAATTTAAACGTATCCTGCTTAAACTTAGTGGCGAGTCTTTTAGCGGTGACGAAGAGTACGGTATTGATACCGCAATCGTAAGCAAGTATGCCAAGCAGATCAAGCATGTGATGGAAATGGGGGTGGGCGTAGCTATTGTCGTTGGTGGTGGTAATTTCTGGCGCGGGGCTAAGGCGGCAAAGGAAGGAATAGACAGGGTCACGGCTGACTATGCTGGTATGCTGGCTACAGTGATAAATGCCCTGACACTTCAGGATATACTCGAGAGAGAAGGAGTGGTTACCAGAACCCAGACAGCAATCAACATCCAGCAGGTAGCCGAGCCTTATATCAGACGCCGGGCAATAAGACACCTTGAGAAAGGCAGAGCAGTTATCTTTGCCGCTGGTACCGGCAACCCCTATATGACAACTGACACTGCTGCTGCTTTACGAGCTATCGAGATTGACGCTGAAGTGGTGCTAAAAGCTTCCCACGTCGATGGTATCTACGATTCTGATCCACTGAAAAATCCTAATGCCAAGAAGTTCGACAAACTCACTTACCTCGAAGCTTTAAATATGCGTTTGGAAATAATGGATGCTACAGCCCTTTCTTTGTGCCTGGAAAACAGATTGCCGATAATTGTTTTCGACCTTAAGGCTCCACACAGTATAGAAAGGGCAGTCACCGGCGAACCTATTGGAACTATAGTAACCAGTGAGAGGTAAAATGGCCAGTCAGACTCTGAGAAATATTGAAGACAAGATGGAGAAGACAGCTGAGGGTCTAAAGAAAGAACTAACCACTATTCGAACCGGACGGGCTACCCCCACCCTCATAGAACACATCAAAGTAGATTATTTCAATGTACCTACTCCGCTTAACCAGATTGCCAGTATAACTGTGCCTGATGCAAGACTACTGGTTATCCAGCCTTGGGACAAAAGCTGTATCGGTAATATACAGAAGGCTATTCTAACCTCCGACCTAGGGTTCAATCCGTTGAGTGATGGGAAGGTAATCCGTATAAATGTCCCACCTCTCTCTGAAGAGAGACGAAACGAGCTAATCAAGGCGGTAAGAAGGAGAGTAGAGGAAAGAAGGGTAGTCTTACGTAACCTAAGGCGTGACGCGATGAATGAGTTGAAAGAACTGGAAAAAAACAAGGAAATATCGCAGGACGAGAATAAGCGTGCCTTAGACCAGTTACAGAAACTTACCGATAGCTTCATTGCTAGAGTTGAGCAAATAGGGCAAGACAAAGAAGCGGAGTTAACACAGGTCTAGCCCGGACAGAAGACAAAGTAATGACTACAGCACCCGCCACAAAAAAATTTTCCAAGCTCCCAACCCACATCGCCATTGTGCCGGATGGTAACGGCAGGTGGGCTGAACAACGCGGATTACCCAGACTTGATGGTCACCAGATAGGAGCGGAAAACATGCACCGAATGGTGAACTACCTCAACGAATATCCGATAAAGTATGTAACGCTTTACGGATTTTCAACAGAAAACTGGAACCGTCCGGAACAAGAGGTAAAAGGCTTATTCAAAATACTAGCGGACTTTATAGAAAAAACGCTATCAGAAATTCACCAAAAAAATATCAAGCTACGTCACCTCGGGCGGCTAGATAGACTTCCCGAAAATCTGCAGCATACCATAACTAAAGCGGTAGAACTAACCAAGAATAATACCAGAATGACACTAAGTGTCGCTTTTAACTATGGTGGGCGTGCTGAGATAGTAGACGCAGTACGCCGTATCATCGTTGAAGGTATTTCACCCAAGAATATAGATGAAGAGTTATTTTCTAACTATCTCTACACGGCGGGTTTACCCAATGTCGACCTTTTAATCCGCACTGGTGATGAGCTACGCCTCAGTAATTTTTTGATATGGCAAACATCATACAGTGAGTACCATTTCACCAAAGTCCTCTGGCCTGATTTTGGGAAAAAGGATATAGATAGGGCGCTGCTATCTTACAGCCGGAGGAAAAGGCGTTTCGGCGGTTTATAGCTTCAGTTTAATTAATAATGCTCAAGAAAAGAATCATAACAGCGTTGGTAGGTATTCCTCTCCTGATAGCTGCCATCTGGTTTGACAAGCCATTACCCTGGTTTACGATATTAATAGCTATCTGGGGGGTGCTGGCTGTCTATGAATTTTACCGGCTGATCGCCAAGGCAAAAGTGCCACCACTCACCTATTTTGGGTTGTTCTGGACGTTATTGCTTATTATAAGTCCTCACTGCAGTTACACTCATACCCAGCCACTACTGTTAACCTTAGCTGTGGTACTGCCTCTAGTCTGGTTTCTGCTATGGACACAAAAAGAAGAAGCTTTCACTCGCTGGGCATGGACACTCGCTGGTATTCTTTATTTGGGGTGGCTACTGAGCTACCTGGTGGCTTTGAGAGGTGCAGATGACGGGAGAAACTGGCTCTTTTTTACCCTTTTTGTTACCTTCGCTTCTGATACTGCTGCTTTCTTTATTGGCAGAGCATTTGGCCGTCATAAACTAGCCCCGCAAATCAGCCCGGGAAAAACTCGGGAAGGAGCTGTAGGGGGTCTATTAGGCGCTATTCTCGTCAGCTTATTCTTTATTCTACCCACAACATTCGCCCTGCCCATGGTCTGGTGGCAGGCAGTTCTCCTGGGTCTGCTGGTTAGCATTTTTGGCCAGCTTGGTGATCTTGCTGAATCATTATTCAAACGAAACATGGGAGCAAAAGATTCAGGCAAGCTACTTCCAGGACACGGTGGACTCCTGGACCGTATAGATAGCGTTGTCTTCGCTGGCGTAGTAGTATACTATTATGTTGTATGGGTGATACAGTAAAGCAACTGGCTATCCTTGGTTCAACCGGCTCGATAGGACAGCAAACACTCGAGGTAGTCCGTGCTCTCCCCCACCGGTTCCGGATAGTCGGACTGGCGGCCGGCCAGAACACTGAGCAGCTAGCCAGACAAATCAATGAATTCAAACCAAGTTTCGTCTATCATCAGGCGAAAGAGGGGCTGATTCCTAAAGCCAATATTAGTTACGAGCTGCTTTCGCTGGAAGAAATCGCCTGCCACCCAATGGTTGATATTATCGTTATCGCTACTTCAGGAAAAGCAGGACTGACTTCGACACTGGCAGCAGTGAAAGCGGGGAAAAACGTTGCCCTGGCTAATAAGGAATCGCTCGTTATGGCTGGTGAAATTATCACCAAAGAAGCTAAACTCAACAACTCCAGGATTATGCCTGTTGATAGTGAGCACAGTGCTATCTGGCAGTGCCTGAGAGGTGAAAATCAACCACCAGCACGGCTGATTCTAACTGCCTCAGGAGGGCCCTTCAACCATCATACGCCAGCACAGCTAGAAAAGGTCACTCCAGAACAGGCTTTGAAACATCCCTCATGGCGGATGGGGAAAAAGGTAACCATTGATTCAGCCACCCTGATGAACAAAGGACTTGAGATAATTGAAGCCCACTGGTTATTTAATATACCTTACGAAAATATTAGTGTCCTGATTCACCCTCAGAGTATAATACACTCAATGGTGGAATTCGTAGATGGCTCAGTTAAAGCCCAATTAAGCTACCCTGATATGCGTCTTCCCATTCAATACGCACTATCTTATCCTGAACGGCTACTGAACGCACAAATCCGTAAAATCGACTGGAACGATGTAAAAAACTTGACCTTTGAGCAGCCTGATCTTGATACCTTTCCCTGCTTAAAACTGGCTATCGAAGCAGGGAGGAAGGGAGGTACCTTCCCGGCAGTGCTCTGCGCTGCTGATGAGGTAGCTGTCGAGGCTTTCCTTACCCGGCGTATTAAATTCACTGATATCGCCAGTCTGGTAAAGCAGATACTGGCTAAACATAAAAACACACTCCATCCAACTATGGAGGAAATTTCGGCGGCTGATACCTGGGCGAGACAAGAAGTTCTAAATATCATTAAGGATCATAATCTATGATAACCAGCATAATAATAGGTATAGTGGCTCTATCAATTATTTTAGTTGCCCACGAAGTAGGTCATTTCATTGCTGCCAAAGCGACCGGTGTAAAAGTAGAAGAGTTTGGCCTTGGACTGCCCCCGAGAATATACGGTAGAAAGCTGGGAGAGACAATCTACTCAATAAATGCGATACCATTCGGTGGCTTCAACAGGATGACGGGAGAAGAAGACCCCAACCATCCCAGGAGCCTGGCCGGTAAAAGCCGGCGCATCAGGCTAACAGTACTCAGCGCTGGCTCACTGGTAAATTTCCTGCTTGCCCTCTTACTATTCTCAGTTGCCCTCATGCTCCCTCACGATGAAGAGACCGGGAAGGTAGTCATAGAAGAAGTAGCCCCAAACTCCCCAGCGGCTCTGTCCGGTATTGAACCCAAAGACATTATCCTGAGCGTAAATGGCCAGCCGGTAGATAGCAATGATAAACTTACTCAATATATTGAGGAGAACCTGGGGAAAGAGACTACTATACTCGTCCAGCACCGGGACTCAACGAAAGAGAATATTCAACTCATACCCAGACAACAGCCACCGGAAGGCGAGGGAGCAGTTGGGATCAGCATTAGGACGATAAACCGTTATCCCTTCTGGCAGGCAATCCCCAGGGGAGCGATAAAATTATACGAAACGGTGGTCCTATGGGTAGAGGGGCTGGTCTGGGCAATTACCGGTAAGGTAACGGCATCGTTTGTTGGACCGGTTGGAATTGTCCAGATGACCGGAGAGGTGGTTAGTTTTGGCCTCATACCGCTCCTCG
>CAYOHA010000093.1:0-7826 GCA_964403625.1 uncultured Dehalococcoidales bacterium
CGTTCAAAACTAAACCAGGTCTCAGGCGGTACCCGCGCCATAACCTCAGGTTCAACCAGCCAGGCTCCGGCATTTATCATATTGGTGGTTACTTCTTCTGGCTTTGGTTTTTCCAGAAATCGTGTAACTCTACCCCAATCATCAGTATCAACCAAACCAAAGCTGGTTGGATCATCAACCGGTGTAACCGCAATAGTTGCCATTGACTTCCTGTCCCGGTGGTATTCAATCATTTCTTTAATATTCAGGTCACTGAAGACGTCTCCGTTCAATACCAGAAAAGTCTCATCAAAAAACCTCTCGGCATTCTTCACTGCCCCTGCCGAACCCAGAGGCTTTATTTCAACCGAGTAATAAAGTCTGACTCCGAACCGACTGCCATCGCCGAATGCATCCGTTATAGGTTCAGCCAGGTTTCCCAAGGCCAGGACGATCTCCTGGATCTGATATCTGGCCAGATTACGAATAACATATTCCAGAAATGGCACATTCATTACAGGTATCAGCGCCTTTGGTGTATTTATGGTCAGAGGTTCCAGTCTAGTCGCCTTCCCGCCAACCAGAATAATCGCTTTAATCATAATACTCTTCATATCTGATTTTGTTATCGTTATTGGCTTAGACTAGATTTTAACATATTTTAACAAGCCTGGTGGAGATTTTCTATTCTCTGTTATCGCCGAGATGTAAAGACTTGAGTATAATAATAGAGGGTAAATGGATATATCTATCTTGGGAAGCGTATTTTCTCAGCCAGCTTAATATATGCTAGAATAAAACAGGAAAAATGCGAATACATATTTTAACTCTATTTCCCCAGATGTTTGAGAGTCCGCTTACCTCTGGCATTTTCAAACGAGCTAGCGAAAGCAAGCTGGTTGAGATTAGTGTACTCAACATCAGGGACTACACCCATGATAAACACCGGACAGTCGATGATTATCCCTATGGCGGTGGAGCCGGAATGGTGCTTAAACCCGAACCTATTTTTGAAGCTGTGGAGGCAGTAAAATCAGGCATTCACCTTGAGGATGAAACCAGCATAACACCGATTATCTTACTTTCTCCGCAAGGGCGTCTTTTCTCTCAGCAGATTGCCCTGGAATTATCCCGACATAGTCAACTGATACTTATTTGCGGTCATTATGAAGGTGTTGATGAGCGGGTATGCAAACACCTTGTTACTGATGAAATCAGCATCGGTGATTATGTCCTGAGTGGTGGTGAGCTGGCAGCTATGGTAATAGCTGATGCCGTGGTCAGACTGTTACCTGGTGTTCTCGGTTCGCCAGATTCACTGATTGAAGACTCTCATACAACCGGGCTACTTGAGTATCCTCAATACACTCGCCCTCCGGAATACAAGGGGTGGGTAGTGCCTGAAGTCCTGCTTTCAGGGAATCATGCCCAAATTGCCCGGTGGCACCGTGAGCAGGCGATCATCCGTACTGCAGAGCGCCGTCCTGAACTACTGGACAAAGCCGATCTAAGTCCGGAGGAAATAAAATTCGTAGAGGGGTTACGTAAAGCCAAGATATGATATAATATACTCGGAGTAAAAAATGAACATAGCATCAGTAATTGAAGTCAAACCAAATCCAAATATCCCGGAAATTACCTCTGGTGATACAGTTAGGGTAAGCACCAAGATTGTAGAGGGAGACAAAGAACGTACCCAGGTATTCCAAGGGGTAGTAATCAGAGTAAGACGCCGTGGGCCCAGTTCCAGCTTTACCGTAAGACGTATCACTTATGGAGTTGGCGTAGAACGGACCTTCCCCTTACATTCACCACGCGTAGAGAAAGTGGAAATAGTCCGGCACGGGAAAAAACGCCGGGCAAAACTCTACTACCTGCGTGGACTCAGTTCTAGGACTGCTCGTCTTAAGGAAAGACGACTGAGTGCGAAAGAGCTGGAGAGAGAAGAGGAAAGGTTACGAAAACTGGCACAAGAACAGGAACTTGTAGTTGACCAGGGACAGGAAGAAGTGATACCACCTGAGCAAACGTCAGAAAACGTACCAAAGCTGGAAAATGAGTCAAAACCAAAACAGTAAAAAGAGAAAGCTTAGATTAGGCTGAGACTGTCCACTGTAATCGTTAAAAGCTACCTCGCTGGAGAGCAGGATGAGGTATGCTGAGGTCTGTGTTAACTCCCCGGTAGCCCAGCGTCGGGCATTTAGCTATGCTATACCGCCAGGTATGAACATTGGCGTCGGGCAAGCGGTATGGGTACCTTTTGGCGAAAAGCTTCTTCAGGGGATCGTTTTAGAGTTAAGCGATTACCCCAAAGTAGAGGAAACCAGAGAAATTGCCGGTATCATCGAGTCCCA
Source organism: uncultured Dehalococcoidales bacterium (assembly GCA_964403625.1). Taxonomy (GTDB): domain Bacteria; phylum Chloroflexota; class Dehalococcoidia; order Dehalococcoidales; family UBA2162; genus CAYOHA01. The sequence continues at coordinate 2,334 of CAYOHA010000093.1, forward strand.
ACCATTATTGCTCCCGGCTTATATATCACTGGCGTACTGGATAAGCCAGCATTATCTATCACCTCTCTTTGATGCTGTCGCCTTAATGCTCCCACCTGGATTTGAGCGAAAGGCGCTTACTTTTATCATCAACACAGTCCCGGATGGCTACGATCTATCCGGTCTTAACCAGGACCAGAAACAAGCTCTTGACTTAGTCCAGAGACTGAACAAAGTAAGTCTGAAGAAACTGGAGAAGACTTTAGGTCAGAAGAAAGCTCAGCGTATTATTTCCCAACTGGCAAGGCAGGGGCTTGTCGCCCGGAAATATGAACTGGAGCCGATTAAAGCGAAGCCTAAAGTAGAGTCTTACCTCAACCTGGCGGTGAGTATTGATAAAGCTAAACAAGAGCTAGCCAGACTATATGATAAAAGAGCCACCAAGCAGGCATCCCTTATCGACTTGCTGGTTCAGCAGGGTAAACCTGTATCTCTCAAAGAAGCTAGAGAAAAAACTAAATGTGACAAAGCTACAGTTGATTCTCTGGTGCAGAAAAACCTTGTTATCCTCAAAAATATCGTGGTTAGACGTGATCCCCTCTCCGCTCAAACTATAAACCTTTCTTATCCGTTAACTCTAACTTCAGCTCAGGATTTGGCTTTTCAGTCCGTCAGTCATAGTTTAAGACAAAAGTCAGGAGAGCAGCCCGTAGTTTTTCTATTACATGGAGTTACCGGAAGCGGTAAAACAGAGGTCTATCTACAAGCTCTGGCAGAAGCTGTAAAGTTAGGTAAACGAGGTATTGTCCTGGTACCGGAAATTGCCCTCACTCCCCAGACTATCGAAAGGTTTGTCTCACGCTTTCCCGGGAGGGTGGCTGTTCTTCACAGCCAGCTTTCACTGGGAGAACAATACGACGAGTGGCAGAGGATAAGAAATAGAGAAGTTGATGTAGTTATCGGTCCCAGAAGTGCTATTTTCGCCCCCCAACCTGACCTGGGACTCATTGTTATCGATGAAGAACATGAGTGGACTTACAAGCAACATGATACATCGCCTCGCTACCATGCCCGTTCTGTAGCTATTAAGCTTGCTGAACTCACCGGAGCCGTCGTCATCCTGGGTAGCGCTACTCCTGATGTAGAGACTTTTTACCAAACTCAACACGGCGACTATCACCTGCTTCAACTCCCGGAAAGGGTTACTCCAACAGAAAGTTCACCCCTGCCCCGGGTTGAGGTGATTGATCTGAGGGAGGAGCTAAAGGCAGGGAACAGGAGTATGTTCAGTCGCTCTTTATCCAGAGCCATAGCTAAAGCGGTCGCTGGTGGAGAACAGGTGATGCTATTCCTTAATCGCAGGGGCGCTGCGACTTTTATTCAGTGTCGTGATTGCGGTTTCGTCCTTGTATGCCGGCGATGTGCCGTCCCCCTTACCTATCACTTAGATGAAGATACCCTGGTATGCCATCAATGTAACTACAGATTGCCAGTCCCTCAAAATTGCCCCCAATGTCAGAGTCGGCGGATAAAGTTTCTGGGTGCCGGTACCCAGAAACTGGAGCAGGAAGCAGGAAGTGCCTTCTACCAGGCAAGACTACTGCGGTGGGACAGCGATACTACCAGACAGAAGCACTCTCATGAAGAGATACTTAACAAGTTCCGCAGCCATCAGGCCGATATTCTTATCGGGACACAGATGATCACCAAAGGCCTGGATTTCCCTCAGGTTACTCTGGTTGGAGTGGTCAATGCCGATACCTCTTTAAACCTGCCCGATTTCCGGGCTGGAGAGAGAACGTTTCAACTCCTGAGCCAGGTGGCGGGGAGAGCTGGACGTGGTCCTCTCGGGGGACAGGTTATTATTCAGACCTATTCTCCGGAGCATTACGCCATTCAGGCAGCCTCCAGGCATGATTACGCTCTCTTTTACAAGCAGGAAATCGAATACCGGCGCCAGCTTCAGAATCCACCTTTTAGCCAGTTAGCCAGCCTTATCTACACTCATACCAATGATACAGTGTGTCAGCGAGAAGCGGAAAGAATTAAGCGGTTACTGGCTGAGCAGATAGATTCACCGGGTATAGCCGATATCAGTATTATTGGTCCGGCACCTGCCTTCATTCACCGGCTACGGGGTAGGTTCCGCTGGCAGCTTATTCTTCGTGGTTTAAATTTATCAGCCTTCCTCGACGAGATACCTTTTCCCAAGGGCTGGACAATGGACATTGACCCAGTGGGACTCTAAAAGATCTAACAACCTATCCCACTGATCCTCTTCCCTTAAAAGGAAAGGGGGTCATAAAAAGATAGGGGGGCGAAAGCCCCTCTCAAACATACTCCTTTTCCCCGGCAGCTATCAGATAAGCAAAACTAAATTACATTAGAGATATTCCACCTAATTGTGAAATTGTTATTGAGTGCCTCATATATTTCTCTGTAATATTCACGACCGAGAACGACTGCAAAACTCTCTTTAGAACCAAGGTCTTTTATACTATGACCGATTAAAATAACTTTGTCTTCTGAAATTATATACCTATCATGTATATCTGTATTTGGATAGTCTCTAAACTCTACATTAGGGTTCTCAGTCTTGAAATCTGCAACACTTCGCACGAATTTGTTCTTATCCCGTTCTCTAAGATTTTCAAGTCTAGTCAAAACCATTGTATGTCTTTCTTTAAGATTTTCTAATATATCTAATGTTTTTTCACTGCAATAAGGGTCAACAAACTTAAGACTTCCAGTTAGGCTACTGAATACTTGATTATTCAGTAATTTTTTAGCTGTGTAATTTGTATCTGGTTCAAAATAGAATACATTAACTAGATCATTTTTTTGCAGCGTCAATAAATACTCTTTGCCCGGTTTCATTATTTCGTAATATATTTCGCCGTTTTCATAATATCGGTGAACCTTATCTAATGCTCTCTTTAAAGCGTTTGTAATTGAGTTCGCTGTAATGTTAATTTCTTCAACATCCAATATTGTAGATGCTATCTGTTCAGCTGCTATTCTCTTTTGATTCATTTTTTCTTTTGATACGTATAGTACCCATAATGCCATGTCTAAAGGCTTTTCACATGCAGTGAAATTCATAATATCACTCTTATTAATTTCTCTGAACCGTTTTATAAATTCTTTGGAAGATTCATTCACTTTCTGGTAATCCTTCTTCAACAAACTTTTCTCCCGAGTTTGTCAAAACCCACGCTTTAGATTTGTCCTTCTTCTCTTTTGCTTCCATTATGTGTCCTTTGTGTATGTTCATATTCACTTTATCATTTATATTAATCGGTGGCGGCTCTTTAGCTAACCTGAATCCATCCGCTAAATCCCTTACGTTGAAGTTATCTATTGACTTATAATGTTCTAGATAGTATCCAATTACTAGAGTTCTCTGAACATCGTCAGTGGGTTTCTTAATCAATAAGAATTCTTTTACCGACAATTTCTTTCCTTCAGCCTGCATTTTTTTAGTTGACATACCCTCCAATGAGGATATTCTCCTCTCATGGTCTTCAAACTTCTTCATAAGGTCCTTTATGATACCTTCTTCTAGCATTTTATACCTCTTAGTTCCTGTTTTCTTAAGAAGCCATATTATCTATTTTGTTTTAACTTGCTTTTACTCTTGAATCTTAATTACCATCGCCTTTACTTCTTCTATGGCATAATTCGGAACATAATACTTCCTGTCTTCAGATTGTTCAATTAGCCTATCGTCTTCTAACAAACTCCTTAATGCTGGATTAACTGTACCTTTCCTCATCCCCGTTTTTTGCATGATTTCAGTTGCCGAAGCTCTTTCTTCTGCCAAAGGCAAACCTAAAGCCACTATAGCCTTCCGAGCTACGAGATACAGAAGTATCCTTGTCTTAGCCCTTAATTCACTCCAAGAACTAAGGGGTCTAATATCACAGGTTTCTTTATCGATTCTTAGGAACGGAGATAGTATTTCCTGTACAAGTTTTTTATCTAATTCTCTACCATTAACCAAAAGGCTCTCAAGTTCTTCATTCATCATCTCCTCCTCATAGTCTAGTATATCATAAGTTTACCATAAATGATTCATTTTGTCAAGGTTTTATGGGTTATAATCTTATTTTTTGCTATGAACAATCTATCTATTCTGCCAATTCCAAGTTTTACAACCATATATTCTTCCGTTTGTACTCAATATTTCTATTATTCTAGCTATAAAGCATTTGCTAAAATTATAGTTAATATAATAGATATAAATTAAGATTGTCATAATTACAATATAAATTTCTCTATTACAATCTATTTAAATCATCTAATCTTTTCATTACAATCTAATTATAGTAAGTTATTTATTAGTGATTGGCGTCTAATATTGTTGATATTAAGTAGAAGCATAATCTTTAGTTGTCAGAATTATATCATCAGGAGGTGTCATTGTCAAAACTGTACGGTTTAAGAGGTGATTCATCCCATCTTCTATTATCTCCGCTTTTAGCAAAGGTAGTGAGGTAAATTAACAATCTGATATTCTTCGATTTTGCTGGTCACCTCAAATTAGTTTATAATTTGAATTGAGAGCATTTAGTGGGAATATAAATGGCGATTCTACCTATCCGTGTAGCCCCTGACCCGATATTACGGCGAAAGGCAAAAAGGGTCAGGAATATTGACGGCTCAGTTAACAAGTTAATCGGTGATATGATCGAGACGATGCACGATGCTCCTGGCGTGGGGTTGGCGGCACCACAGGTAGGTGTTTCTCTACGGGTGATTGTGATTGGCTTGCCTGAGCAGGAAGATTTCGCCTTAATCAATCCTGAGGTGGTACGGAGAAAAGGTGAACGGGTGGTAAACGAAGGCTGCCTCAGTATACCGGGATATATCGGACAACTCAAGCGTTCTGAGTCGGTTACCGTTAAAGGGCGTGATAGGAGCGGTAAAGAAGTCAGGATAAAGGCAGAAGAACTACTAGCTCAAGCCCTGGAACACGAGATAGACCATCTCAATGGCGTACTATATATTGACCTGCTGGAAAGCAGGGACGATCTCCGCAAAATAGAGCCCAATGAAATAGAAGAAAAAGAACTCTAACCGAAGTCAGGTGATAATCCTCGCTGCCTCTACTCAATATAGTTGGTGTTATAAAACGATTGGTCATTGTGAGGAGTCCCGATTTCAGCGGGACGACGTGACAATCTGGCGGCTGGGTATTTCAGCTTAAAAAATTGAGTCGCAAAGTTAACATCTGCTATCAAATAATCCTGTTTTATATCCACTCCACCAGATTACTTCGCTTCGCTCGTAATGACTTTCTTCCAACGTTTAATAACACAAAAACTAAGATATAACAAAAAGTACCGACCTATCTATTTCCCTTTATATAATCAATCGCCCACTGGACAGCATCCTCTTCCTCATCAAGCTCATAGTCCGGACTTATCCCTACACCTTCTATCAGACGTCCATCAGGCGTCAACCAGCGATGAGTGGTAATAATCAAGCCTGAACCATCTTTAAGCTGGTATA
>CAYOHA010000093.1:7926-9113 GCA_964403625.1 uncultured Dehalococcoidales bacterium
GTCAACCAGCGATGAGTGGTAATAATCAAGCCTGAACCATCTTTAAGCTGGTATATAGTGTTAACACTGCCCTTACCATAGGTTGTTTGTCCAGCGATAGTGGCACGAGCGTAATCCTGTAGAGCACCGCTCAGGACCTCACTGGCGCTGGCAGTATAATTATCGGTTAAAACAACTAAAGGCAGGTCAGTAGTTATACGATTCTGCTCAACCGAGTAAGAGACCTTTTCTCCCTCGTTATTGACAGCATAAAGAACTACACCCTCATTTAAGAAGCATCCGGCCACATCAACCACAGCATCTAGTACGCCACCAGGATTACTACGCAGGTCAAGAATAATGCCGGTAGCTCCTTCATTTGTTATATTTTCCAGTGCTGAAGACAGCTCTTCATAGGTACGTTCGGAAAAATAGGAGAGAACGATATAAGCTATGTCTTCCTTCATTTCGTAATAGACACTCGTCAGCTCAATTTCAGCCCTGACTATTTCAATTTCTACAGGGACAGTATCACCTTCATGAAGAACGAGAATCCTGACTGAGGTTCCTTTTGGACCACGGATACGGAGAACAACCTCTTCCACACTCAATCCAGATGTAGAATTACCATCGATTTCCAGTATGATATCGCCTGCCTTAATACCTGCCTTGTCTGCCGGTGAACCGACAATAGGGGCGACGATTGTTATCTTTTCATCCTTCATCCCTACATAGGCTCCGATACCCTCATACATACCGGATATTTCACTCAGGCTCTGCTGGTAGGTCTGCGCATCCAGGTAAGAGGTGTAGGGATCGTCCAGCGCTTCCAGCATACCCTCGATAGCTCCTTGCCTCAGGGTATCGACATCCAGTTTGTCCTTTTCTACGTATTCGTCAAAGACGATTTGCCATACCTCGTCAACCACTTCCAGTTCTGGTTCTGTTTGAGTTCCGATTTGCAGATTACAGCCAGCCGTAAAACCCAGAGTCAGGCTTACGGTTAATAACAATACTATCGCAACATTCTTTATTGTATTTTTCATCGAATTCATCCTTCCCTGAATTCCTTCAGACATATTACGTTAATTGACTATTAAGAACTTGAAAGAGACTCAAGAAGAGAAATAGTTCAATAGTGGATTAAGTAAACCTGTAAGCCGAGTTCTGTATCCTTCACAAGTGAAGGACGGTGACCATCTATCTAG
>CAYOHA010000094.1:0-8987 GCA_964403625.1 uncultured Dehalococcoidales bacterium
TTAACATTCCTTAAAACTAGCATTATGGATGGCCCAGTTTTCGGGGAGCAGATCACTTTTACCATATACTCAGGGACGGAAAGACTTATTGTGAGATGGAGAAGGTAGCTGAGTCCTTTGGTCGAGGTGAGCTCGGTAATTCGTCTGGCAGTGCATCACAGGCCGCTAAAATGATTGGGCAGCCTTAACCTGAACGACATAGTGTGGCTACGAAGCTATGAAGGGATGAATAGGTTTAAACCTGTTAGAATTTGACAAAGTCAGCGTTTTCAGGAATGACTTTTTGTTATCTCTTCGGCAAAGGTTCCCTTTTTACAATCCGTCATATCGCATTGATAGAATTCTTACCAAAATCTAACCCTGATAAGACCTATTACATACACTTGTCTGCTATAAATATTTAGAGGTAATAGCTCGACTACTATTTATTAAGGTGGATTAACGGATGAAGTCAGTTACAATAATCGCATTGTTATTACTAGGGTTACTTTTCGCTTTCGGAATTGCTACCCTTACAGTTTTTAACTACTTCATTGCTTTATTTAATGATTATCAAGTTCTCACTACAATCAATGAATTTGGTGAATATGTCTATGAAACACCATTGATAATATTGGCCTGGCCAATTATGTTGTTTTCTACATTTTTCTGTATGAGATTGGTTACAAGAATAGCTCGTGTAACTCACCCGCTCCTCAAAAAACGATTCGGTTATAACGTTAGACTAGGGATCGATAAAGCGGGATTTGGATTGTTAAAAAAAGCTACGGATGATCCTATCCTAGAAGAGACATCCCAAGGTAACTCCTAAACCCGCCTCCCCAATAATATATTCAATTGTTAAAGTCAATCGGCCTGTCACGCCCTGACTCCGGAAGATATTCTACCACCTTGTTTAAGATACAAGGTCAGGATTAAACACAACGACCATTACGTCGCCGGACTTCCTAAAGAGATCGAAGGAACTATCTGAATAATTTTATGTCGGTATTTCCTTTGCGGTTTTTAACATTGGAATTATTCTAGTCAACTTAGCAGCAATCTGGTTACACATTTTCACGTACTGATCATCTAATACCGGACTTTTACGGTCAAATTCACTGAGAAACCAAATAATGTTGTTTGCAATGTACATGTCCAAGTAAGCTTGTGTTAGTTCCCATTGAAGATTCACTGAGAGCATTTTACGGGCATCTGGACTCACATCCCATGTGTGCGTTTGAAAAGGTAGTAGTTTGTCAGACCTAGACTCAATAGACAGCTCGTGGTTTTTCTCCAATTCAACCAATAGCCGATCAATAACGGTGGGCTCGACTTGCTCCACGCTAACTTCAGTTTCACCATTCTCTCTTTTAAAAGTTACTTCTCTGCCCTTCTCTTCAGTCTTAGGTTCTGACGCCGTATATTTCTTAAGTAAGTCATCGAATTGATCAGTCGTAGTGTATGTATATTGTGACTCTAGTTTAGGAGATATTCGGTACTTTCCAGCATAGGTTTGATTTCGACGTCGCAGAATCCGTTTGCTTAAAGGAATTCCAACAATCACCCCGCAAATAACAGAGAGAAGGCCAATTAGCGATAAAGCCAGTGCTATCTGCCACCAATCCACCTTGTTCTTCGCCTCAGTTTATTCATTGTAATGTGAATCAACCAACAATTTGATAATATTGTACTCTATTTGAATTAAATATCAAGCAAATATTCAACTCTGACTTTTCAATATGTCCAAGGTATTAGGTTTTAGTATTGTAAAAACCTGTAATGATCGACTTTTATATTTTTTTCTACGGTATGTGAAAACTGAGGTATATAATAAGATCTTCATATGTTTTACCGGTTAATTAATGTTTAGCGATAAGTGGGATATTATAAACCAAATTTCACTATTGATTCCCTGAGTGCCTCCGCCCTCTCCCAGATTGATTTTTTCTCTTCTTCTACTACCTTTCTGATGACAAGCCTATGCTCTTCGACTATTTGCTTTATTGCATTCCTTTGCTCAACTAATAATTCTTGAGTTGCTTTTTTAATCTCTTCATCTATTAGTTTTTTAACTTCTGCGTCAATTGCTTTTTTAACTTCAAATCTATATTGGTTCAGCCGTTCACTGGTCTCGGCGGATTCTGTATCTCTTCCATAGTCAATTGAAGTTTTCACCTTGCCACCTCCATATATGAACTAAACAATATTGCTTATACCGGCTAGAACCAACAGCTGCCGCAACGCTCTCCTTCTCTAATACAATCATAACAAAAGTAGTAAGTCAAGACCTCGTTTCAGGTTTTTTAAAAACGCTTATGACCTCCAATTTCACATTATGCTTATTCAATACTTTTTGCGACTTATTACGAATATAATACCTATGCCTCCCACTACACCCGCTGCAATAACGGCAATAATAATCCATAGGCTTATCGACGTGAGTGTGGCAGGCAGCTCCGCTGGCTCAGCAGGTGCTATTAGCGGTGGCACGGCTGGTGTTATTGGCACAATGACAATAAACTGTCCAACATTGCCATCAATGTTGACAGAGTAGCTTCCCTCTACGTCCTTTACCACGGTGAAAGTTACAGTCTCACTTTTGCTAACTCCGACAGCTACTTCTTTTCTGGCCTCTTCCGCACCATTTATCTTGAGAACAACAGTACAACTTCCCTCTCTGTCTCCGGTATTAGTAACCACAGCTGTAATTGTAACTTGTTCCGCTGGCTTAATTTCACTTGGAACAATTGACAAATCAGAGATGGTAAAACTTGCCGGTGCTGGTGTAGGTGTAAGTGGAGCCTCAGGGACTTTAACCTCAAATATACCAAGCATATCAATGATGTTTACGGTATATTCTCCAGCAGTATCTGGGGTGACACTGAAAGTGACTGTCTCACTATCACCGCCGTCAAGTGTAACCTCCTTTGTCTGCGCTACCACATTATCTATTTTGAGGTTTACTTCATAGTTATCGGTTAGGTCACCAGTATTGGTGATGAGTACGCTGATGAGTACGCTTTCACCGAGGTTAACTTTACCTGGATTTACTGACAAGTCGGTCACGGTAAAGCTGGCAGGGCGGGTAAGTGCCAGGGCAGTAAAAGCAGAGAAGTGGCTTACTTTTGCCGTCACAGTATCATTCTTAGTATCAACGGTGCTTTTTAAGTAAATCCATTGGCCGGTGTTGTTATCCAAAGTAGCCACAACCAGGTTCTTTTCGGCAACTCCTTCGGGTATCTTGGACTCATTATATTCCATGGTCAGGTCTATTGCTGGGGTAAAAGTAACTCCATTTGGACCGATTTCATAGACCGATGCGACAGTTGTGGTATTTTGGGGTCGGAGTGGTGGCCCTGCCATTACCTGAATTGTTATACTTGATATGCTGGCGCCAAACGCATTCCTGGCAACGGTGCCTTCAGGTATATAGATCTCAACCTTGAAGTCCTCACTTCTAGCCATGACGTTTTCCGTAAACTTGCCTTCCCTATCTATGTACGGGCGTACGGGAGTTATGCCTCCTCCCCCTCCTCCACCACCGCCTCCGCCGCCACCCCCTGGTTCGATGACGACTGCCGGCGTGGCAGTGACGGTAACGGTGACTTCTGAGCTACTACCTACCCCTCTAACGGCAGGTATAGACGGATAGAGCCCTAGAAGGAAAACTCCTATTGCACCAATAACAATAAGCAAGTAAACTATACTTTTTATTGCCTTACTACCTCTCTTACCAACGTTTACAGGTTGTCACACCTCAGAAGCTATGCATGCTGCCTCTTTCTCCTCACTAGAAAAAACACAGCCCCGCCGACAAGAACCACCCCGAGCACTGAGCCCAGAATAGCCCAGGGAAAGCCGGGCTCTACCTCCGGAGAGACCGCCTCTGCCCCTCCTGGTTCAGCGGTGATTCCCACCGCGCCGCCACCCTCTACGGCAGGTTGAACCGCACCCTCGCTTGGTTTGGTTGGCTCAGTCTCCTCAGCAGGCTGGGCAGTAACTGCCTCAGGTTTCGCTGGTTCAGTCTCCTCTTCCACCCTGGTGCTAATCAACAGCCGGGAAGCAATCTCAATTTTTACCATACCCGGGGTTTCCTGCTCCATAAAGCTAATCCATACCTCACCCTTCTTCCCGCTGTAGACGGCATCCTCGGGCATGGAAACGACCACCAGGGCCTCAGATTGCTTCCTTGCCCCAATGGTTACCCGGTCCGGGGTAATTGTAACCCAGTCCAAGTAAGGCAAGGGCTCATAGTCGGTCTCGGTATAATCCGGTTCCCTGACTTTCACCGCGAAGGTCGTTTCATAGTCATTCTGGTTATAAATGGTGATTTTGTAATCAGCCTCCGCACCGGGAAACAGATTATCAACAAAGACCTTTCCCGGGTCAATGCCAAAAGCGGCCAGGGCAGCAACCGGGGCTAACAACACCCCGGCTGCTATCCCGCACACCATTAAGGCGAAAAAACGTTTCATTTTATGCCTCAGCGTTTTATGATGCCGCGGTCAATGTGATGGTGATGGTAGCGGTGCTGCTGGTACCACCGGTCCAGGCATCACTTTGTGTCAAGACTTCCATACCCCACTTCAGGTCGGTGTTGGCACCTAGGTCAGCCTTCAGGATGTTACTGCCGGTTATTTTGGCAACAACCTTATCCGCGTAGGTCATGCCAGAATACCAACTGTACGCACCAAAGGTGCCTACACCATTAGTACCGAGTTCGCTGTTGGTCATGGGGTCCGAACCACCAGAGAAATTCCCGATGTCAATAGCAACGTCAGTGGGCACGCTGCTGGTATTGTCGATGGTAAAATAGCACTCACCAGCTGCCACCGTGGCAGTTGGAGCGGTAGTATCACCCAGCGGGTTGGCATAGTAGGTGGTAGCGGGTTCAATCACGCCAGTACCACTGCCAGTGGCATTGTTAAGAGTCCAGGTGTCGGGTGAATTGCTAATGCCGAGATAGCTGGGTGTGGCGGTAACGAGCACGGTGTCAGTAGTATCCGCCAGGGCTCCAGCAACTGGAACCACCAATAGAGCCAACGCCAACACAAATGATATGAGTAATCTCTTCATGGCTTTCCCCTCCTTTTTTAGATTTTTTTCTCCTGGTTTTCTGATTAGGTTCATGTCTTATTTCACCTCCTCTATTTTTTAATATTGTAATGCCTGTCGACCTCAGGCTTGGGTAGCGGTCAGAGTCACTGTACCCGACTTCTGAGCGCCATCGGAAAAAGAGGTCGGGGATAGTAGCTCAAGACCCCATTGCTGCGAATTGTTATCAGTCAGGTTATCTGTCAGTACAGTGTCGGTTTCTGTCACGTTTATATTATAATTTTCTCCATCAAGGCTGGCCCTCAGAACATAGATATCTGGTCCGGGTGTATCGTTGTCGGATAGAGTCCAGGGAATACCACCGGTCATATCGCTGCCACGGATTGTGATTTTAACATCATATCCGATATTGTTTTGTACTGTAAAGTTAAGGCCGGTTTGATAGCTTGAGTTTGCGCTGATAGTGCCCAGAAGCCATTCACTGGGGGTATTTGAGATATCAGGTGGCTGGGCATTGACTTTAAGAGCAGTTACACCAGTAACTATCAAAGAAACCGCTGCCAATATGCTGATTAAAAATTTCATTTATTGACCAGCAACTATCATTTATGCTTATTCATATTATATTTGATATTTACCAATTGTCAAAGTAGAGTAAATGATAGAAGATGTTAAATTTTAACCCGCCTTTAAAAAATCCTTTCGATTTTTGGATATTGACAATTACGCAGATAGGACTATAATTCACTCACCTGATATGACATAGCTTACAAGCAATAAATACGGCGATAGGGAAGATGATGTGGATTAACGAAGTACTGAAGCCGCTAAATACCAGAGAGAAGCCTGGCGCCCTGTTTGTCTTGGTCAGTCTCTGATAGCTAGTAAGGTTTAAGCTATATGAAAATGTTAGTTTTTTTGACGCTGATAATTATTACATCAGCACTGATTCTGCCTATCTCTGGTTGTACAAGCGAGGCTGACAAACACCTCAAAGCTGGTGTGGAATTTCAGAACCGATGGCAACCCAAAGAGGCCATAGCTGAATACGACGAGACTATTCGTCTCAGCCCCGATTATACCAAAGCCTACTATAACCGTGGCCTAGCCTACTTCGACCTTGGCCAGTTTGAGCGTGCTATCCAGGACTACGACGAGGCCATCCGCCTCAGCCCCGATTATACCAAAGCCTACTATAACCGTGGCCTAGCCTACTTCGACCTTGGCCAGTTTGAGCGTGCCATCCAGGACTACGACGAGGCCATTCGCTTCAACCCCGATTATACCAAAGCCTACTATAACCGTGGCGTCGCCTACTTCGACCTTGGCCAGCTTGAGCGTGCCATCCAGGACTATAACGAGGCCATCCGCCTCAGCCCCACGTATGCTGGTGCCTACTATAACCGTGGCCTAGCCCACAGATTGCTTGGTAAGAAAACCATGGCTATAACCGATTTTAAAGTGTTCATTATGTTTAATGAGAATCCTGAGTGGATAGAGATGGTCAGTCAGCAGATTGAAGAACTCTCGAAGTGATAAACCGCACTTAAAACTATATTAATTCCAATGGCTAAAGTAGGCCAAAGTTAAGGATTAACCTTCTTAATTCAAATCTTCTTATAGGTAAATTCTGAACTCTCTCCGTAATACTCGGGGGATCTTCCTCACAGCGGAATACCTAAACACTCGATAATTGCGCAAAAATCGTGTTCAGGGTAATCATAGGTACTGGTTACAAAATTACTATTCACAATTGAGCTAACGCCATTTACAATTAATCAAGAGAATAAATATACTCCTGTCATTTAGAGTTTTAATGAATAGAAGGAGTAAGGTCAAATGGTTAATATAAACAATAAGTTGAAGCCAGAAGTCGATGAAACTGAACAAATCTTCTATGAGTACCGCCAGGGTATTAGCCAGGCTATAGACAAGGTAAGAGCTAAGTTGCTTGATCATGCCAAACAGGAAGCAAGCGACATCGTAGCGAAAGCTAGCGATGAAGCTACCAATATAGTAAGCACAGCTCAACACAAAGCGGATACTGTTTTAACACAGGCAAATGGCATGGCGGAGAAAATAATTAAAGACGCCGAAGAAAAAAGTAAAAAAGAAGCCCGAAATAAGGTACAGAAAGAAGAAGAGCGACTTATCATTGAAGCTAAGAACCAATCGGAGAGGATTATAACCGCAGCAAGGCAGGCCGCTGGAGAAATATCGGGTAAAATATTAGATGATGCGAAAAAAGAAGCTGATATCTTAATCAAGAGGTTAACCGAAGGCTCAAAAAAGGAAGCGGACGTTTTGGTTAAAAGCGCCTCTGAAATTAAGAAAAGGGCTGAAATCGAGGCTAAATTAATAAAGAAAAAAGCGGAAGAGGAAACTGAGCATGTTATACATATTGCTCAAGAAGAAACCAGAAGAGGCGAAGAAAAAAAATTGGCTGAAATCATTGAAAAGACACGTCAGGAAGCTGAAGACATCTTAAAAAATGCCCGGGATCAAGCGATCAAAGAACGCGAAAATTTAATCGCCGAATTCATTGAAGAGGCAAGCAAACTGGCAGAATTTGAAAAGATGAAGATATTATCTGAAGCGAAATCCAAGGCAGAATATATTGTCCGTGAAATTAAGAACAGACTGAACTCAGAGCTGGAAAAATCGTCTCTTCTGATTAAAGGTGCGCAGGAAAGATTAACCGATATAATGACCGAGGTGTCAGATCAAATTACGAAAGAACAATTTGATATCGATACTTCTGTGATGGTCAATATACCAGTTAAAGAAGTCAACGCTGATTTCACTAAGGAGGTTCAAGAGGAGATGTTATTTGCAAGGGCCAAAGACGAAGAAAGGAATTATGAAGGTAGATTAGAGCTCACCATTTTAGCTCCAATAGATGTTAAACAGAAGAAAGACTTTGAAAAATTACTAACTGAAATCCCTGATTTACACTTAATGGGCGATGGCGGTTCCAACGATGGTAGTAACTGGTTGGAAATAGAGCTGAATCAGTCTGTTCCGTTGGTTTCTATGCTCAAGCAAATGCCGCCAGTAAAAAAAGTGGCTTCATATGGAAACAACATTATCGTGGCACTGAAGCCGAGCTAAAATACTTTTAGCCACAGCTTTAAGAGAAATGTATCGTGTTGCCTATAGATAAATTACCACCTGATTGACAGACTATGAAAAGCTCACGATTAGCTGTACCATATAATACATCTTTGAAACCAAAAGTCAAGAAAAATACTCCCCTCCACCCGTGGAAATCAATTGTTCTTGACGACTGGGTATCCCGCATAACCATGAGGTTTAGACCACCCTGTTATGAATTTCAATATACTTGAACTCTTCCTTTACTATGTTAGTGACCAATATCTTTTTCCTTTTGGTCTAGGCTGGTTACCCATACATCTTTTGGAGACTCGCGGCCTATGAAAAATTGTGGGGCTTATTGGGGAGGCATACTCAAGCGAGGGGGTCTCCAGTGACCATTGGATTGTCGATACTCTCCCCTCCCTGGCATTGGTCACTGTCAGAGTTCAAATTCATTGACCTCAAGACAGTGGCCGGCCTAGCCCTGTTTGTAAGCTGCTTTTTCTCTTATTTCCGGACTGTGCTTCTCTCCTTTTCTCCACATGGCCCACATCGTGGCCAGCATATCCCTGGCGATCGTTAACTTGGCCCGGTGTGGTGCAATCCCATGTAATAATGTCATATCCAAATATTTACGCCGGAAAGGATTATCTTTGGCCCGAATAGCCGCTTCTGCGGCTTGTTTCAGGGTATATTTCAAGAGGCGATTGTAATCTGTGCTTAATTTTTCGGAGTAGGTCTTGCCACCAGAGGACCTTGTCATTATACCCAGCCCGGCATACATCCAGACCCTTCTTTTGTGTTGTCAATCAGCGAAATGGGACACTTTTAGAACCGAACACTTTGGGAACAAG
>CAYOHA010000095.1:0-8979 GCA_964403625.1 uncultured Dehalococcoidales bacterium
TGTGGAACCACTACGGTCTTGGTTGGCTGCCCACCATTCAGAGAATAGTTCCGCTGGAGTTCACCATTTTGCACGCTGTAAGTGACATTATTCGAAGTGTTATTCCACTCGACCCAGGTTAGTGTGAGAGGGAACCCATTAGGAGCCGGCGCATTCACGCTTTGCGCCATCTGGGCGTCACGGATAATCCGATGGACGGCGTTCTCGACCTCCTTGACAGCGGTCATGTGAGCAATGCTCTTAGCGTTTACATCAAAAACTTGAAAAATGGCCGTAGTAATACCACCACTGATAATACCAGTAATGGCGATAACTATTAGCACCTCAATCAGTGTAAAACCTCTCTGGTTCTTATTCATCTGCCTTAACCTACGGAATTTCATCGGTTCACCTTGTAGTCCTCTAAAGTAGAATTTTCCGCTATGATTATCGGTCTACCTTGATGGCTAACAATTACCCTTATCTTCTGGATATTCCCATCCCTTGAGGTTATGTTGTCACCATAGATTTCAACCGAATATCCAGCGTATTCACTGAGAATCTCCTGATTTGGTGTATACGAAGAAGCGAGCCCTGGCAAGCCTTTGGCATATTCCATCTGGCTTTCAGCCAAGTTCTTGGCGGTCTCACGTTCATCAGTAACAAAGAGGACTTTCGAGGTGGTACTCAGCCCACTAAGAAAGGCAACCCCAATGATACTTAGGAGCGCTATTGCTATTATCGTCTCAATCAGGGAGAATCCCCTTTCATTTTTCATGAGGCCAATCTCTTTTGGGATTTTGCCCGCATGACACTTCTTAAAACGCTCTTTCATGTGTCAACCTCACTAAGAACAAAGTAATTGTATCCAGAATACAAAGTACGATATTATTACCGAAAATAGTGTCCTTGCTTAGTAATTAGCGTTACCGAAAGGGGGAAAGTCCACTATAATCGGTCCCGGATTGACCATAATCACCTTTCATATACTTACCTTCGTTTATGACTCTGGCTATATCCCTCCTTCTTCTTCCTAAAATTAAAACCGACCTAAACATAAAGTTCGGTTTAGCTATTTGCTCCCTGCCGCCCAAACGTCTAAATATAGACGGCAGTTCAAAACATCCTTTTATTGCCTTGTGTCAATGTTGTTCTTTCTGATCCCTTATTAACTCCCCATGCTTATTATGGTGGTCAATCCTGTAATTTTACTGTATCAATTACAGGTTAATTAGCTCAAGCCTATCCTTTAATGCTTATTATAGGATTATAAAAATCCTGTGTCAATGAACTTATCTTCACTTATCCTCCCAATTTAGTACTTAGAAATTAGTACTTAAGTACCAGTTCTTACGATCTGATAAAAGCCGAACTTTCAATTAAACTATTACATACTGCACAGGCGTTGTGAAGATTTTATGTTCCAGACTACAGTTCAAGATCAGTGTTTCGGGAGACTAAAGCTTGATCTTAACCGGTTATATCTTCGCCCGATTAGTTGTACTGTAGCTTCTGTAGCTGTCCTTCCGCCTCTGCACACGTCTCACTTCTATCTTGATGATAACTTACTCAGGCAGTCCAGACAATGACTTAAATAGGCTAAGACTAGTCGGAAATTAGTAATAGTAAAGGAGTCCTTAATTTGGAGTAATAGTCGAAATTACGATTTGAAATAGCGGTTTCCAGTGGGTTCAGATATCAAGCATAAAAAACCAAGATTGTAAATAGATAACTTACTCGAACTTGAATTCATGGTCTCGAAAGAGCTTCAAACAGGTATCTACCAATTTGGGGTCGTATAATATACCTTTTTTCTGTGAAATTTCTTCTAAAGCCTTATCCAATCCCCGGGCTGGACGGTAAGGCCGGTGTGAAGCTATAGCCTCGACAACATCAGCTACAGCCAGGATTCTTGCTTCCAGGGTAATTTTATTACCCCTCAAACCCGAGGGATATCCTGATCCATCCATCCTTTCATGATGTTGATAAACAATGTCGGCTATAGGCCATGGCGATTCCATAGTCTTTAATATTTCGTAGCCGACTAGCGGATGAACCTTTATCATATCAAATTCAGCTTCAGATAATCCATCTGGATGAGTGAGAATTTCTGTAGGCACACGCACCTTGCCGATATCATGAATAAGTCCAGCCAGGCGAAGTCCAGTAGTCCGATCTTTTGAAAGGCCCATCTTCTTAGCTATAGCGCAGGCAAGTTGAGTCACCCGCCGTTGGTGTCCTGCAGTATAGGGATCCCTCATCTCGACTATCATGGCCATTGCCTGGATGGTATTTTCCATAGCTTTGATTAGCTTCTGCGCACTATTTCTAGCTACTTCTTCCGCACGCTTCCGCTCCGTGACGTCTCTCATAACTCCCTGAACCGCGATTACCTTGTCGTCTTTTTTTATAGGAGCTCCATTAATCTCTACGGTGACAATACTTCCACTAGAGTTCAGCTGGCTTATCTCAAGATTGAAGATTTTCTCCCCTGATAAAGCTCTCCTTAAAGCTTCTGTAGCTCTCGGCAATTCGCTTGGTGGGGTTGTGCTCTCAAAGTGTTTCCCAATGAGGGCGTCAGGTTCATATCCGCAGATTTCTCGTACTCCAGGGCTGATATACTGAATGACTCCCGTAGGAGTGAGCTGAAAAACCACGTCGTGGGCGTTATCTACTACGGTCCTGAGTTGTTCTTCAGCCCTCGTGAGGTCATCTATTTCTTTTCTCAATCGGGCGTTTTCCACCTCAAGTTGCGCCACACGCTGGCATAAGATCTCCGGATCCAGAACCAGTTGTCGTCTCTTCGTGTCAGTGATTGTCATTATGAACCAACTCCTTTAATGGGGAGGCACATGAGCAGGGACTGGTGCTCTACGCTGCATACGGGTGATCTTACCCTCAGCGTTTTATCTTGTTCTTGGCTTCGTTGATAATCTGCTGTGCTCTTTGTTTGGCCTCAGCGATAGTCTCAGCTGCTTCCCACTCCGCCTTCTGTTTAAGCTCACTTGTGAGCTTGGCTATTTCTTGGCTTTTCTTTGTTGCTTCCTCGGTTATTCCCCTAGCTATTTCTTGGCTTTTCTTTGTTGCTTCCTCAATTATCCCTCTGGCTATCTCATTTGCTTCATTCTTGGCATCAGCGATTGTCCTGCTGGCTTTCTCTTCCGCTCTCTTTCTTGCCCCATTCGTGGCTTCTTTGACGACCTGTTCTACTTTTCTATTGGCTTCGGCGAGAATTATCGCTGACCTCTCTTCAGCCTGCCTCCTTGAGTCAACGGTTATCTTAGCTGCCTCCCGTTCTGCCTCTTGCCGGGCCCTGGCAATAATATCTACCGCATCTTGTCTTGCCTGCTTGATAATGCGTTCCGCTTCTTGCCGCTTCCTCTCCTCGGCTTCCTTTTTCGCCGATTCCCTGGCTTTGTCCATGATTGTCTGGGCTCTCTCCTTTGCCTTGCCAAGTATGGTCTCCGCTTCCGCTTCAGCCTTTGTTTTCACCCGGTCCTGAAATTCGGTGGCTACTTGCTCAGCTTTCAACTTCGCTTCGCAGACTTGCTTTGACGCCTCTTCCTCGCCCCGTCTCTTCGCGTCGGCGGTGGCCGACTCCACCTGTGACTGGGCATCCTTTCTGGCCCCGGCGACAATCTCCTCCCCTTCGTCTTGAGCTTGAGTAATAATCCGCTCCTTTTCATTTTGGGCTTGAGCGATGATCTCCTTCATTTCGACCCGAGCCTGAGCAATAATGTTGGCTGCATATTGCTCAGCTTCTCTTCTAATCATCTCACCCTGCTCTTCAAGAAAGCGACTAATCCTTTTTCTGTAGTCCTCTTTAGCTTTGGCAATGATGGAGGCTGATTCCCGGTCCGCCTCCCCTCTTACCCGCTCCCCTTCCTCCTCAAGGAACTCGTTGATCCGCTGCCTAAAGTCATCAGCAATCGCGGTTTCCCTTTTAGTCTCCTCGTTACTCTTGACACTCGTCTTTGCCATCTGATACCTCCTCAATTCTCTGTTATCTAATCAAGCATGTCGCCTGCTTGATATGGTTGGCCTCGTTCTTAATCTTCTTGATATCTCCCTCGCCGAACAGCCTCCGCCCTCGTCTATCTCTGCATGGCAGACTGTTGACGATACCGTCCCGAAGCCACCGGAGTAGAGTAGACCTGCCTACCTTAACCAACTGACAGACTTCTCCCGTTCTGTAGTAGGTAATCTCGTTAATTGTCACTGAAATTCCCACACTACCTCCTACTAGTAAAATCATATCGACATACATCTACTATGTTATATTCGGTGCTCTATTCATAAAGAGCCCACTCCTTCCCTCAGGGACTCCGTTTGCCTCCTCATCTCCCGCATAGTCTTGTCAACTACCTTTGCCGTATGACTACTTCCCCCTTTGGGTTACTTTGTTTGTTCTATGTTATGCGATTTGCCTCTGCCCGGATCCTTCGCAAATCGTCCTCACTATACAGTCTCCAACCTCTTCGGTCTCTGAGGCACCTATCGAGTATACCTGTTTTAAGCCAGCGAAATAGAGTAGCGCGACTAACCTTTGCCTTGGAACATATCTCTGAGGTCCGGTAATATGTTTGCCCATCGATTTCTATTGGCACAGTCTTATCCTCGCGTTTGTCAATATACTTGAACTTTCAACTTCTGGAATTACAGCCGTTCCTAACTTTTTCCAGGAAGAGAAGTTCTAACCTCTGAATGCTGTAATGGCTCTTCTGATAACAGATAGAGAGCTATTCTTCCAGTGCAGAATAGTATCTCGAAAGCGTAACCCACCCTGCGGTGGATTGTCCTCATGATACTGGTTTCCGTTCTGCTCGAAGACTTCCGCTATTTGGGTAGAAGTCTCCATAGAGTTCCTCCAAGCATCCACTACCCCTTGCTTACAGTTCATCCGAGCCTGTTTCATCCTCGCCTTGTAAGCTAGAGAGGCATTCTCTACAGCCTTGTCAACGGTATCTCTGTACTCATCTAGAGCATCCCGCTCAGCCTTTTCTCGTACTCTCATAGCTTTCTCAATAGCTTCCTCATAGATCTGATATTGCCGCTCGGCGTCTCTGTAGGCTTCTTGATCTCGGCGCTCTCGTCCGCGAAATGCTTCCGCTAAACCTTTCCTGGCCTTGAGATAGGTAAGGTAGGCAGGCCTGACCGCAGCCTTGGCTTCTTCAGTACTGGCTGTCGTTGTCTCCGATGGACTAACGGTCTGTCCTGTGGTTTGGTCTTGGGCTTTCGTTACGGCGATATGCGACTGCTGCTGCTTCGTTGCCTTAGACACTAATCACCTCCATGTATATGAAAAGTCTTGATACTATCTGAATACATTTTAGCCGTGGCGAGTATCTATGTGTATCCCCCATTCGGCCTATTCCTGATTGTACTTTAGTAATATTACGTTCAGGTACAGTTAGATCATTATTGTCAAGCAGAATAGTAGCGGAATCGCTGTACGGTTAATCGGTATATATGACCTTCTTCTCGGGCTTCACAATCTTGTCAAGTGAACACCCAATAAAAAAGCTTTAAATTGCCAAGTAATAATATATTGTAATGTGACCCAACAAGAGATAATAAAGTGCAACAATAATACTACTAGAGTGTTGATAAACTAACGGTGGAGAGAATAATTGACCGACTAATCAATAAGGTACACTATGTAATGCTCAACGGCAGAAGTTATTGTACCAAGTAAAAAGTAAAACAGACAGAGTTAGTTGCTTAATAAGGCGAACGAAGTGTAAAATGGGAATTAACAATACCCTTGGCCTAGTCTATTTACGTGGAAAATTATCTGGTCGGGGCGGGCAGGTTTGAACTGCCGACCTCTTGGTCCCGAACCAAGCGCGCTACCAGACTGCGCTACGCCCCGACGGAAATATTATAGAAGGATTTTAACTCTTCAGCAAGGATAAGGAGAGTTGGGAAAGGTTTAGTCTATCTTATAAGGTTTATCCTTTTCACCTTAACAAAAAGCTTGCCTGTAATAGCATCCTGATAGTAGAGCGTAAAAAAGTAGGATACGAATATGCTCGAAGACAGAAATCTAGTCGCTTACTGTGGTCTTTTCTGTGGCGACTGCTACAGATATAAGGGTAAAGTCGCCGGTTTGGCCAGGGACCTCAGGAAAGAACTCAGACAGGAAAAGTTCAATAATACTGCGGAGAAAATGTCAGAAAATGCCTTCTTTGCAGTTTTCAAAGACTACCGGAAATGCTACGAGGTACTGGGTGAGATAGTCAAGCTGCGTTGCAAGAGAACCTGCCAGGGTGGTGGCCCGCCTGTTTGTAAAATCAGGGAATGTTGCCGGATGAAAAACATCGAAGGCTGCTGGCAGTGCGATGAGTCCGAGACCTGCCAGAAGCTGGACTTCTTGAAACCATTTCATGAAGATGCTTATCTAAAGAACCTGAAAATACTGAAGAATGCAGGGATTGACAGCTTTATCAACGGCAAGAGATACTGGTAATGAATGTTGAAGGGGAAATTCTATGCTTGACTTGAAATTTATCCGTGAAAATGCTGATCTGGTACGGGAGGCAGTCAAGAAACGCCGGGATACTGCTCCTCTGGATGAGATTTTAGAGCTTGACTCGGAGCGTCGTCAGAAAATTATCGAACTGGAAGATTTAAGGCACGAAAGGAAAGAGGCTGCCCGGGAAAGAAAAAGGGATAAAGATTCTAAGGAAGAAGGGCGTGATCTCCGTGCTATGATAAAAGGGCTTGAGGATGAGGTGAAGATTCTTGATACCCAGCTTGAAGACCTGTTATTGCAGGTGCCTAACGTTCCCCACCCCTCGGTCCCCGAAGGTAAGGGTGAAGGTGACAATATTGTGGTACGCTCCTGGGGAGAGCCGCCGGAATTTGGTTTTCAGCCAGCCCCGCACTGGGAATTGGGCGAGTCCCTGGGAATTATCGATTTTGACCGGGGAGTAAAGCTGTCCGGCACCCGCTTCTATGTGCTCAGGGGACTGGGAGCACGCCTGCAACGGGGGCTAATCGCCTTTATGCTCGACCTCCATACTAAAGAACATGGCTACCAGGAGGTATACCCGCCTTTCATGGTCAAGAGGGAAATAATGGTCGGCTCCGGTCAGCTACCCAAATTCTTTGACAATCTTTACCACGATGATGAGGATGATTTCTGGTTCATACCAACGGCAGAAGTACCGGTGACCAACCTCCACCGTGACGAAATCATACCGCCGGGAGTTTTACCCATACACTACGTCGCCTATACTCCCTGCTTCCGCCGGGAAAAGATGTCTGCCGGTAAAGACACCCGTGGCATCAAGCGTGGTCACCAGTTTGATAAGGTGGAGATGTACAAGTTTACCGAGCCGGACACTTCCTACGAGGAACTGGAGAAGATGGTAAAGGATGCTGAAGATATCTGTCAGCGGCTGGAGCTCCCCTATCGTATCGTCGAACTCTGCACTGCCGAGCTTGGCTTCACCTCGACCAAGTCCTACGATGTTGAAATGTGGGCGCCGGGTGTCGGGGAATGGTTGGAGGTAAGCTCTTGCTCGAACTGCACTGATTTTCAAGCCAGGCGAGCTAATATCCGTTACCGTCCTACCCCTGATTTAAGACCCCAGTACGTCCATACCCTCAACGGCTCGGGGTTGGCCTTGCCCAGACTGATGATTAGCATAATGGAGAACTACCAGCAAGCCGACGGCACCATCCGTGTCCCCGAAGTGCTACGGGACTTCGTGGGAGTTGAGGTGATTAAATAGGCGATAAGAGGTGTAATTTATGGAAAGAAAACAATATGACGTGGTCATCAAACTCATTGGCAACCAGAATCCCTGTCACATAGGTCATAAGGTAGGTGACGAATGGCTCTTTCAGTACAAAACACCAGGCAATATGTGTTCTCTGGCTTATAATTCTATTTTCCCTTTTGCCCTGGTATTAAAGTTTGGAGGAACATTCCCTTGGCAGAAAGATCCTGACGTCGTCACGGCTTCCTGCCCCGACCAGGAGGTTGTTAACGTTTTTGAACTGAGGAGGGTACCCGCTAAATAACCTTCGGACTGGTATATAATAGTCTAAAGGGAACTAAATCCTCACGGAAACGTGAGGATTATTATATATGATATCAATAATAGTATTGGGATTGGTCTTCCTGCTCATTGCCGTAAGACAGATTGGTCGTATAAGATTCCAGATATGGCAGATAATGCTTCTCGGTGCGCTGGCAGTTCTGGTAACCTTGCAGATATCGCCCCTCGAGGCGCTGAAATCTATCGATATTGACGTTATGCTCTTCCTATTCGGTGTGTTTATTATCGGGCAGGCTCTTGAGGATAGCGGTTATCTCAGCCATCTGTCATTTAAAGTATTTGGAAAAGCAAAATCTCTCCACAGCCTGATATTGTTCATACTTTTAGGTGTAGGTATTCTATCCGCTTTTCTTTTGAATGATACCCTGGCTATTATTGGAACCCCGGTGGTACTCTCCCTTTCCAGGAAGACCAACGCTCATCACAAGATACTCTTACTGGCTCTGGCTTTTGCTGTCACCATAGGTAGTGCCATGAGTCCGATAGGCAATCCGCAGAACCTGTTGATTGCTATCCATGGAAATATTCAAAACCCATTTGTGACTTTTCTAAGGTATTTACTGGCTCCAACTATAATAAATCTTTTCTTGGCGTATTTTTTACTCTGGCTTTTCTACCGAAAACACTTCCGGGAGGGACTTCTGGATATCCTCAGGGAAATACCAACCGATCCGAAGCTCGCTACACTGTCGAGAATCTCTCTGGTTCTGCTTGTCATCCTGGTACTGGCGAAGATTATTACAGTGCTTGCCGGTGCTAAGATAGACTTTAAACTGACTTATATTGCGTTAGCTTCAGCCTTGCCCATTGTACTGTTCAGCCGCAAGAGGTTCTACATATTAAAGCGTATCGACTGGTATACCCTGATATTCTTTGCTTCCATGTTTATCCTGATGGCGAGTGTCTGGAATACCGGCTATATTCAATCAAT
>CAYOHA010000096.1:0-8955 GCA_964403625.1 uncultured Dehalococcoidales bacterium
TTATTTGCATTTCTTGCCAGGTGTCTCATTGGTCCGGTAAAGTCTGGCTCGATATTTTCAGCTAACTGACTGTTTTGTGGGGTAAACATGAACTCACGCTAATTAAAAGTATAATGTGCCATATGGTACGTGTCAATACCTTTCAGGCTTAATTGGTACTAAAGCACCATCTTTATGGTACCTTCCATACTCTTAAATACATCAATTCCCCCTCAAAATATTGCTAAATTTTAACAGTTGCGTAATTCGGCACTGAAGTAAGGTCATTGCGAGACCATCCCGACACAGTCGGGAGGCGAAGCAATCTGGTAGGGTTCTATACCTCCCCAACCTGAGATGCTCCCGCCTGCCATAGTCATGGAGGGACGGCGGGCAGGTCGCTTCGCTCCAGCATGACAGAGGGGTTGAAGTTGCTTCACTGAGTATACATTGAGTATACACTAAGTATAAACAAAGGACTCCTTCTTGAATGATAGTATGCAGTCTTCGGATAGTCTAACCTATTGTTTGTTCTCCCTGCCTATGTTTCCCCCTTTAGCAAAGGGGGATTTAGGGGGATTTTGGTTATATTTCCTGTAACTATCCCAAAATTCCATTCCCGACCTGATAAGCCTGCCTACAGGCACGGAATCCAGATATGGTAGAAGAAATTGGTCCCCGCTGGAGTTTACCCCATATTTGATACGGGGCGGGAATGACAGAAATGTGATATTGATTTTGCTTGACAACAGAAGGTCATCAATTCAAAATAGGGATATTTCAGATTAGTCATAGAGAAGGAGGATATTGAGAATGGCGGAACAAAAATACGCCAGAAATGTCGTCACGCTTCCGGTAAGGAAAGGGAAAGGCGGCTCGATAATGGCCGCCGGGGCAGAACAGCTTCTTGGGTTCCAGTGTAGTATTATTTACGCCTTTGCTTTTCAGCCGGGGATAACAGGCCTTTCGACCAAACCTCATGTCCACAATTACGATGAGGCGATATTCTTCATCGGCTCCGACCCGGTCGATTTTGAGGACTTGGGTGCTGAGGTGGAAATGGCAATAGGAGCGAATGAAGAAGAAAAATATACCTTTACCAAAGCTACGGCCGTCGTTGTCCCAAAGGGAGTACCTCATTGCCCGATACGTACGAAGAAAATTAGCAAGCCCTACCTTTGTATGGCAGTATCACTGACCGGTAAGAGAGAAGACTAAAAAAAACATCCAACAACTAGTAATAGATAGTAGATTGGAGGGTAAAAGATGGCTGAATACGGTTATGCCGGAGAAATTTTAAAGGTTGACCTATCCGATAGGAAAATAACAAAACTCCCGACCGCCAATTACGCGGATAAGTATGTTGGCGGCAGGGGTTTTGCCGTTAAATTATACTGGGACCTGGTACCTCCCGAAGCGAAGGCTTACGACCCGGGCAACTGCTTTATCTGCGTAACAGGACCCGCGGCCGGTTTTAAAGGCATCGCTGGCTTCAGGTGGCAGGTCTGCGGAAAATCGGCTTTGTCCGAGCCTGAGGCGTTTTCCTACGGAAACCTGGGGGGGAGCTGGGGTGGATTTCTAAAGCATGCCGGATATGATGCCCTGGTCGTTCAGGGCAAGTCAGATAGACCGGTATATATCTATATTGATGATAATCGAGCTGAGATAAGGGATGCTTCCCATGTCTGGGGCAAGTCCGTCTACGAAACGAGTGATACCCTGAAAGCTGAACACGGAGAAAAGGTCAGCGTCATGACCACAGGGCAGGGTGGAGAGAACCTGGTCTCATTTGCTACCGTGTTTGCCGATGAAGGTGCATCGGGTTCCGGTGGTCTGGGCAGTGTGATGGGTTCGAAGAAGCTTAAAGCCGTTGCTGTTACCGGCAGCAAGTGGCCCGAGGCTGCCCATCCGGAAAGGCTTCAGAATATCGCCAAACGCCTTGTCAGACCGGCGGGAGCAGCTTCCCTACCATCACCATGGTCGATACCGGGCCTTAGCCAGCCCCAGATTTGTTACGGATGCGAGCTCGGCTGCACCAAGGATGTTTACTATGATAAGGACGGCAGGATGCTCAAGTCTTTCTGTCAGGCAACCGAGGTCTACCAGAGGCAGCCGAGGGAGTACTACGGGGAAGGCAAGAAAGCCATGGAAATGCGGTTGCTGGGTACGAAGCTTGCCGATGCTTACAGCCTGGATACTGTTGCCATGCAGGCGCTGATTGAATGGCTCATCCTGTGTCGTAATGAAGGTATTTTGAACGATAAGTATACGGGACTGCCACTTTCAGAAGCTGGCACTCCGGAGTTTATCGAAATGCTGATGAATAAAATTGCCTTCAGGAAAGGCTTTGGTGATATACTTGCCCAGGGGGCTTTGAGAGCGGCTGAATCGGTTGGGAAAAAGGCTATAGAGTTGACGACGAAAGTTATCGCCACCAGAGCCAGTGAGAAGATAGACTATGACCCCAGGTTATTTATTACCACGGCGCTTTTATACGCTACTGAACCGAGACGACCGATACACCAGTTACATGAAGTGAGTTTTGGCCTGTTTTCCTGGCTGGGCAGGCGGGGCGCGGGCAGCGGACCGACTTTTTCATCGGAAGACTTCCGCAGAATGGCGAAAAAGTTCTGGGGTAGTGAAATAGCAGCCGACTTTTCTACTTATGAAGGGAAAGCCCTTGCCGCCAAGAAAATACAGGAACGCCAGCTGGTTAAAGAAAGTATGATTTTCTGTGATTTTAAGTTCCCGAACACCATTGATATGACTTCCAAGGATCATACCGGTGATCCAACCCTTGAGAGCCAGATATACTCAGCGATTACAGGTAAAGAAACAAGTGAGGAAGAACTGTATAAAGTGGGGGAGAGAATCTTGAATCTTCAGCGGGCGGCAAGGCTCCGGCAGGGGTGGGGAGGTAGAGAAGGGGACAAATTACTCGATTATCTGCATACGAAACCTTTGACGAAAGAAGATATATTCTTCAATCCGGAGTGCACCATCCCCGGGAAGAAAGGTGAAACAACGTCCAGACTGGGTATGGTGGTAGACAGAGTAGAATTTGAAAAGATGAAGAGTGAGTATTACGAACTGCGAGGGTGGGATGTTGAAAGTGGACTGCCAACAAATGCAAAGCTCAAAGAACTCGGACTTGGAGATGTAGCCGTTGACCTCGGGAAAAGGGGACTTTTAAAGTAAAAATATCTTTGATTAAGATTAGATCTGGAGGTAAGAAGTGCCGAATATTATTAGACTGCCCCAATACCAGTGGTATGACCCCAGAGAAGTTGAGTTTCCCCTGCCTGATAGCTGGCAGGTAACGGTATGCAACATTGCTGGCTATAACAGACCAGCGATGAAGGTTAGTGAAATCAAAAAAGCAATTACCTCACCTATTGGTATGCCACCTCTGAGGGAACTGGCTAAAGGGAGAAAAGAGGTGGTGATAATATTCGATGACCTGACCCGCAGTACACGGGTGTATGAAATTGTCCCCTTCGTCCTGGAAGAACTGGCGAAGGCTGGTATCACTGACGACAGAATACGCTTTATTGCGGGGGTGGCTAACCACCAAGCCCTGGACCGGATTAGCCTGGCTAAAAAGCTGGGGGATGATATTGTCGCCAGATTTTCTGTATACAATCACTGTCCTTTTCTGAACTGCACGGACATAGGTACCAGCAGTTACGGTACCAGAGCATACATCAATAGCGAGGTTATGCACTGTGACCTGAAAATCACCATCGGTCAGATAGTACCTCATCCTCTGTATGGCTTAGGTGGCGGTGGTAAATTAATAATACCTGGAGTTGCTTCGTACGAGACGGTAGTTGCCCATCATGGACGGACCCACACAGCCTGGGCGGCGGAACGAAGAAAACTCGGTCTGCCGATGACAGGATTTGTCGAAGACAGCCCGATAAATGCTGACGCCCAGGAGATAGCCAGAATGGCTGGCCTTGATATGTCGATAAACTGCATAATAAATTTGTGGGGAGAGACGGTAGCCATTTTTGCCGGTGCTCTGGATGCGACCTATAAGGCAGCAGTCAAGGAAGCTAAGTCACACTACCGCATTACCAGCGCCAGAGACAATGATATTGTTATTGCCAATGCTTTTAATAAAGCCTCCGAGTTTAATATGGCAATGTCTAACGCTCTACCGGCAGTCAGCCGGCAGGGTGGAGATATTGTTCTTATCGCCAATACACCTTCCGGTCAGGACGTGCATTATCTTTTCGATACTTTTGGCAAGACGATAGGCGGCAGTTTGGGCCGTCCGATGATGCTCCCTCCGCATATCAATCACCTTATTTTTTATACCGAATATCCCGAAGCCAAGCTCTTGGACCGTTTTACCGACCGGAGTAAGGTCTTGTTGATCAGTAAGTGGGAGAAGGTTGTAGAGACGCTGGAGGAATCGCATGGAGTCGGTACTAAGGTAGCGGTTTATCCAAGTGCTGATATTCAATATTATGATATTGTTTAGTAACCTATCCCCTTAACGATTGTCCAAAAACTCCATTCCCGACCTGATCGGGAATCCAGATTGGTTAGTCAGGCACGTTTTCTGGATTCCTACCTGCGTGGGAATGGTAAATAGCTTAAAAAAGCGATTATAATACAAAGCCCTTCTTAAGTGAAAACAGGAAAATTTAAATAAAGAGAGGCTAACGCCCCTCTTAGACTCCCGGTATTACTCACGCCAGCAATAAGCTGGTTTAGAGCTATAACCTCGTATCATATATCTACCGCAGACAGGATTGATGCCCTGCATCCAGAGAAGGATTTACTTAACCGCTGGTCTTCCTCCGGCCGGGGCTGCTCCCGGAGCAAGGACAACATCGATAAACATTATCGGCTTGTTGACCTTCTTGACGTGAAGCGGACCGTGCATCAAACCTTTCGGGACAAAAACAAAGGAAGTAGATGTTATAGTCTGTATTTCCTCTTCTTCCCCGAGTCCGAATTCAACTAAGGCGTCAAAATTCCTGATATCCTCAGGGTCGCCACCCATAAAGCAGATAATCTGATTATAATCATGTTTGTGCGATTTAGGGACCATCGTAAACGGTTGCGTGAGTAACGACCAGCCCATAGTAAAGGGTAAGCCACCAAGGTTTTTTTCTCCGCCGATAAAAAACTGCGGTGAGGTAACCTCCTTGAACACGGAAAATACTATCGGTTCCTTTGTTACGTATTTCCCATACTTTCCTTCAGTCATTAACGTTTTCCTCCTTATAATAATCAGTTTTCAATGGGCTTCTTTTTGAGAAAAATATTAACGCCAGTATATTAGTGATTGGTCTCTTTGTAAAGAGGCTGGTCTATGGTTGTAGTTAATAGACTTGACAGCTGTACCGGCTGGCTAATAAAATCCGTCAACGTAGTCAAAGAAAGGTTGGAGTAAGTGGCAACGAAAAGTGATGAATCGATGATAGCAGTCTGCGGGCTGGATTGTGGTGCCTGTGGTATTCTCCTGGCATCTGATAATCCGCAGATAGCTGAGCGACTGGCAAAGAATTTCCGGGAACAGGGTATTATTCCTGATGCAACACCGAATATATTCAGATGCGACGGCTGCAAAGGCGACCGGTCAAGACACTGGTCGGCAGACTGCTGGATCCTTAAGTGTTGTGTTGATGATAAGAGATTGGAGTTCTGTAACCAGTGCACCGATTTCCCCTGCCCGCAACTCGAAAAATGGGCGACAGCGAATGATAAATATCGAGAAGCTCTCGCCCGCCTGAAGAATATGTAAATCCTGAATAGTGACGAATGGCTGTAATAACGGCTTTAACCACCGAAAATGGGAGGCAGAAGAACCACCGTATCTCCGTCCTTTAAGGGTGCTTCCCTGCCCCCCAGTAGCATGTACTCCCGGCCGTTTATCAGAATGCGTAAACCACGGGCATTATCTACCTGCTTTCGAAAGGCATCTCCATACTCTTCGCTTAAATTCTCAATCATATCAGCGAGCCTGGCACCTTCCTTCACAGTAACAGTCCTGCGGTTTACGGCAGTTAGTTCTCTGAACTGGCCGAAAAAGAGTACCTCAATGTTCATCGATGTTATTATTTTACAGTAAAGCCTAAACCTAACTCATTCAGTTTCTTTTTGGTCGGGATACCGGTCTTGACATCCCAGCCACGTGCTTGGTAATAATCTTTCAACAAAGCCTCGGCTTCAAAGACCTGTCCG
The DNA here is from genome assembly GCA_964403625.1 of uncultured Dehalococcoidales bacterium. GTDB lineage: Bacteria > Chloroflexota > Dehalococcoidia > Dehalococcoidales > UBA2162 > CAYOHA01. The sequence continues at coordinate 6,181 of CAYOHA010000096.1, forward strand.
GCGGATGGTCCGGAGGGCATAGGTTCCGTGCTAAAACGCTTGGGCATAACATCGTCTTTACTACCGAACCCTTCCCGTACGTTAAACATCCGTTCCAGGTTGAATATCTTCTCTCCGACTTTCCACAGGTAAGCCGGATCGGCGAAATCCTTAATTCCTGTTGCTGATGAGATAAGCTTGCCGTAGACCTCATCACTGACCATACCCATTGATGGCATAAAACTGCATAGAATACCTGTCTCCAGGAATGCCGTTACGTCCTGGTTCCACTTGGTTAAATCTCCCTTACCCTCAACGGCAAAACGGTCTACCGCTCGAGGAACTGGAGAACCAAACACCTCTTGAGAGGCATAACCGGTATTGTGGTCAGCCCCGATATTTGATGTCATAAAGTTGAGGCCATGAGCTTTGGCGCCACGGGGGTCATAGGCAGGTAGTTCCAGTCCTTTTACCTGTATAGCATATTGCTCAGCACCTTTACCAATACGGCGGGCTGCTTCACGAGTACCCTCAGCCAGTATATCTCCGATACCTTCCCGGTAAGCAATCTGTCTGATTAGTTCCATTACTGGCTTATTATTGCCGAACTTTAGCTCCAGACCGCCGGTGTCCTTTTTGGTAATGATTCCTTTATCATACAGCTCATAAGCAAATCCAATACTGCTGCCGGTAGAGATGGTGTCCAGCCCCAGGTCATCGCACAGCTTGTCGGCAGCGATGGTCAGGCCAATATCTGCCTTGACCATAGGTCCAGTAAAAGCCCAGATGGTCTCATACTCTGGTCCTTCAGCCCAGGCTCCAGTATACTTGCCTGTTCCCACCTTGGCAATACTTACGCAGTGGACCATGCAGTTGTAACATCCTGTCTTCCGTACCCGCAATTTGGTGTATTCGGAGCCTTCCACCTGCTCCCATTTTGGTAATACACCTTCTTGGAAATTTCTAGTGGGGAACATGCCTAGGACATTGGTAAATTCAGCGATCTGTGTCCCTGACACGGAAAAGGAAGCGAACTGGGGATTAGCCCGGTAACCTTTGACCTGTTCCTGTACAGCAGCGGCGAAGGCTTTCGGGTCAGCCAGCTCTACCTTATTATGCCCCCGGAAGGCGATAGCCTTCAGGTTCTTAGCTCCCATAACGGCGCCGCCACCGCCCCGACCGCAGGCACGGCGGTCACTGAATATACCGGCATACTTTACCCCTTTTTCGCCGGACACGCCAATGCATGCCAGCCGGATATTCTGGTCATGCAACTCATCGCGGATTAGGGTATGGGTATCATCACAATCCAGCCCCCACAGATAGGTGGCATCCTTTAGCTCGTATTTGCCGTCATGAAGCCAGAGGTAGACTGGTTTATCGGCTTTCCCCTTGATGATGACAGCATCAAATCCGGCGAATTTCATTTCTGCTGCCATATGTCCCCCGCTACAGGTCTTGAAGTAACCTCCGGTCAGTGGTGACTTGAAGAAGACCTTATAACGAGCAAAAGACTGGGCATTTGTTCCGGCTAGAGGCCCGGCGATGAATATCAGTTCATTATCTTCGCCCAGAGGGTCGGTGCCCGGTTTCAGGTCATCATACAGGAGTTTGACTCCAAAGCCGCGTCCGCCGATATAGTCATGGGCAAGCTCCTCATTCGGTGGTTCCTCTGAAAATGTACGATTGGTCAAGTCTACTCGTAGAATTCGATTTGCATAACCTCCCATATTTTTTTACCTCCAGCTATATTTTTTTATTTGTCTAACTCTTCTGGCTTATTATACAACTTTATGAAGGCTGTTTTATATTACCTTTTTCAAATTCTTCCAGTAGAACTCTGGTTGCCCACCCGGCTGTTTGCCTGATAACGCAACCGTCGGTTATACCTAAAAATTCCTGTGTCATCTTATCACTGGTCAGGTCCCAGGCTTTCCCGAAGTATTTTCTCATTACGTCCTTGCAGAGTATCGAGCCATATTCCCGGTAGAATCTAGCCAGAAGTGTGTCCCGGATTCTAGCTCCAGCCTTGTCGGCAATAGTAATATCGTCAGTATCCTTAGGAATTCCGAAGGCAAAGCCAGACGCTATAACACTACCAGAAACGGCACCACAGGTACCTTCACCGGTCATACAGACCCCAGCCGTCAGAAGGCATATACCGGAATATAGTCTGTCTTCTACATCCTTGGGAAGAACCTCCAGTCCTCCCCATCTCAGGGCATCGATTACGGCTAGAAACGTAGACTGGCAGCAGCCTTTATACTTAGCTTCATATTCTTTCCCTAGTTCTTCTGCTTTTTTAATAATTTCCTCTTGCGTCTTCTTAAGCTTTACCATCATCGCACTCCTTAGTTTTCTTCATTACTGCTTTTATGTAATGATTATGCTATTTCTATCGAATCTGTCAAAAATCCTATATTGTTACTCCCGCCTTGTCAAGTAGGGGGAAGAGGTAAGAGGACGGATTATATAATAATTTTGGGTAATTATAGGGTTGACAGCGGTGCCGTTATAATTACAATTGGAAGTAGTTTGGTAATTCGTTTCGAAGTGAGATAAAATAATGAGACTGGCAAAGGAGTGAGATAAAATGGAAGGTCCACTCTCTGGTGTTAGAGTGATGGCAATCGAAAACTACCTGGCAGGACCGGTTGCCTCGATGACGATGGGTGATTTGGGAGCCGAAGTAATCAAGATTGAACCCGAGAAAGGTGATAAGAGTCGACTGACCGTTGGGCCAAACCATAGAGGTGAATCCAACCATTATCTAAGCTGGAACCGTAATAAAAAAAG
>CAYOHA010000097.1:0-8937 GCA_964403625.1 uncultured Dehalococcoidales bacterium
TAATAAAGAATCATTATTCTCGATAATATATAAATATTTCTACTATTTCAAATCATGTATAGCCAACTAAATATTTCGCCCAATTGTTGAGTCGGAATAATCTAAACTATCTTACTTAGACAACGTCCCAACCTTTCGGCAACAGGGGCTTTTTCCAGTTCGGATTCGGCCGCCAATTTCCCCATCTGTTGAAAATCGACGTGCCGGACATGATCAAGTCTCTAACTTCTAGACCTTTTTCATATAATGATTTCAATTGTTCGGGTGAGATCAAACCTAATTCTATTGCCTCTTGCAGTTCATCTTCATCGTCCCAATGCCAATCTTTCAAATTCGGTTCTATTATCAAGTCCAGTATTAGGTCGGTATAATCAACACAAAAGCCATTTCGATGTGCCTTATTTTCCAGATTAATATACCAACATCGAAATCCACCATCAGCTGTATTCCAGAAAGCAATGACCGAATATGTTTCACCTGGAATCGTCATTCTTAATATCCAGAAATTATCGCTATATGCGTCACCTAAAACCCATTCTTTGTCTTTGCGGTCTAAACCGCTGACCTCGCCTCCAGAAAGGCTGCGATGGCGTTTGGAAACTGTTCCAGATGGACGATAGACTGCTAGGAGTTCTGAGGTGTCCTCTACAACATAGCATGGATGTGCCGCCCAGATCTTCCCGTCCCAGATATCTCTAAGAACAATGATTTCGCCAGTAGAATACGTTAATTGCTGCATCTATATTCCTCACATCCATGTGGTATCATCAGATAAATTGCGGAATACGGCTTTAACTTTCACACTGAACAATCTGCCCAAATGTGTCATTGGTTGGCGGAAAATAATATCTCATTTTTCAATAGCGAAGTTTTCCAACAACTTTCTTAATTGTGTCTTTACAGAGGCTGTCTCTTCGTTTTGCGGGTCACTTTCTTCCGCCAGTTTGAAAAACAAGTCGAAAGTACGATTGAAGGCATAGGCTATATCGTTTAGTTCAATGGTCTTCGGATATGTAGAAGCCAAGTGTGCCCGGAAATCTTTATCAGCCCCGTCAACGTCTCTAAAATGCTTGGCAACCTTACCTTTTTGGGAAGCCCATATTTCAACAACTATATTCCTCAAATCCTCGAGTTCTTTGATCGCTCTAAATGGCTGATTTCTATTGACAGCAACAGCAAACGTCCGAGCGTAATGACCTATCGTTGTTACTCTCTCTCTAACGAACTGAACCGTATCAGTCGTCTTCCGCTCCTTTATTGATTGTTGCATCTTAGCTAAAATCTTATTTTGTTTGTCATAAAGGATTTTCCACTTATCTTTTTTAGCCTCAAGATTTTCTAAAGAAATAACGCCAGCATCCACCTCCAGATAGTCTTTTAGCAACAATATAGAAATATAGTTGTTTTCTCCGTATATGCCGACCCCAAGTGAAATTAGGTCAAATGATTCTCTGAATTCCTCATTTAAAGCTTCCCAGACTTCTCTTGTCTTTACCGAAGGATTAACTACAATAGAGAGGTCCATATCCGCCCATATATCTGGAAACTGATCACTGCCAGAGCCGACTAATAATACCCCTTCAATGTCGTCAACAGCGCGACAAATATCGATAATTTTATCTAAGGTATTTTGTCTAGATTCTTGAGAATACATATCAGTATTATACGATAAAAGGTCTAGTTGTTGGTAAATCATAAGAACGGGTTCATGACCGGGAGATTCCCCCAGAAAGGGATTAAGAACATCCCAAGACAGTACTTGAAATCAATAGGCAGCAAACATTCCGCTAGAAAGTGTGAGTCAGAAGAACTTTTAATGACGAAGAGGATGTAGCGTATCATACTAATACTGAGCTATGCTGAGGTATGTTGAAGTTAATAAGCTTACACACCTTTATCTTCCAGCCTGCTTCTATTGAAAATTTCTTCCTTCGGATCCCTGCATTCATAAACCGCTTTCATTAACTGAAGCTGCGAAGGTACCATTAGCAGGTCTTCATCTGTTATCCATTGGTCTACCGCGCCGATGGTGGTAGGTAACACGGCTAACTCACCTTTAATAGAGTCCCTGATTCCACATATTACTGAATCCAGATCATATTTAAAGAATCCTGGATCAAGTTCCGGCGGATTTTTGTAATCGGGAATAGGTATCCCGATGCAATCACTTTGGAACTCAATCAACCTGTCGAGAACGGGATAAAGAAGATCTATCACATTGCTACATTCTGCAGAAGTCATCGCTTTGTCCAGTACAGAGCCAACTTCAGCAGCAAGGTCAGGTAGCTTGAAGAATTCGCGGTGAACCCATTTAATGTAGCCGGGCTGATAGACTCTATTCAGCAGAAAAACGAGACCTATGATTCTTTCAACGGATCGTGCCGTGGCTATCCTGCTGGATAGGATATCGCCCCGATGAGCACAGTAACCAATGAGGTCTATATACCAGCCTAGAGTAGCCCACTGATACGCCAGTTTATATAGCCAGACATCTTCAGGAAAATACTGGAAGTACTCTCGCAGTCGGGTAAGAGTACCTATACCGTCATGCTAGACTCCTCCAGACGTGAGTCTTAAGAGCCGTGCCTCATATATTAAAAGCCATTCCTTTGAAGGCAGGGGATTGGCAGGAAAATCCGTGCGAGATATTCCAAGATACAGCTCAAGGAATCGCTCGCATGTGGTTATCGCTATGCCAACGGGAGCTTCGGGGTTGTTAGTTGGCTGAGGAGGACCGTCTTTGGTGTATCGGGTTGGATATCCGAGAAACGTAATAGGAATGTGTCTCTGTAGTATTTCCAGCAATTCGTAGCCCCGGGCTCGATGGTCTTCCTGTGTCAAGAAAAGCAGCAGGCGTGGTCCCCACCCGTATCGTTTTGAGTATTCGTCATCGTTCCCCAAGACTTCTGAACCGTATCCGATGAGGGCGGCGGCATGTAACTCGGCAATTTCAGGACAGTACTCTACTAATATCTTCGATACACAATCCCGATAATATTCTCTGTTCAATTCCAAACTCTTCATTTTCACCAATTTCCTCTGGATCTACCGCACCGTTTTTAGAATACTGTGGTCCATCTTCTCATGCCAATAGCAAATCCAATTTTTTTCTATTAATTCATGTCAGTTTACACTTTATAATATTACCTGTCGAAAATCGTGATAATAACAGACCAGCTATTCTTCCGAGGTCACTTTTTACTAATTTGTTTAACGTGGGACAAAGAAATAATCCTATTTATTATTGTCAAACTGTCTATAAAAACATCATAATTGCATCCAGGATATACTTGCACATAGTAAGGTAATTTTCCTCCACAAGCTTGGTGTAGTTTCAAACGGCGTATTAAAATACCAATTTCCCACCAACAGGCGTGTCATTGCAGCTTACATCAAAGAGTTTAGCAGGCTTTCTGTTTGTTTTATGTAGGCTTGAGCTTCACATTCCCTGAATAGTTGGATAGCCTTGAAAAGATTTTCTTTTGCGGTATTTTTCTTGCCTTTTTGCTTATAAAAATGCCCTAACTCAAGGTAAGATATACCCTCAAAAGGCTTAGCGCCGCATTCTTTGAAAATCTCTGCGGCATGATTCAGATACGCGATGGCTCTAGTAGTAGCCCGAGGTGCGTTGCTGAGTATAAAACCAGGGTTTTTCATCATTACCGATAATTTCAGAGGGATAGTACCACCAGCCATCTGGGCGAAAACCTGTCCCTGGCAGAACTCCATCATTGCATAATATATTGGCCTGCCGTTTTTATTACAAGTCTCCGCGGCTTCCTCGAGGGCACGAAGGCCTTGACCCAGATATCCCTTCGTTATTTCTATAACACCCAAAAAACCTTGGGCTATCACCGCCAACATTTCGACTCCATAAACTTCACTAAACTTAATGAGCTGTCTTAGACCGGCTTCTGCTTCCTCCAGATGCTTTTGTAAAAATTGGACAAAGGCTGAACTAAACACGAAGGCGATCGCGTAGAACGGGTCGGGTTTGAGTTGGATTCCCCGGCGACAGTATTCACTCGCCTTTTCAAAATCGCCACTATAGGCGTAAGCCAATATATAGATTGTATAACCCATGGCCAGACCGCGAATATTTCCGTTAGCTTCTCCAAATTGGACCAGTCTGCCGGCGTACTCCAGCGCCCGCCTGAATTCCCCCTTATGGACCAAGGACCATCCGATTCCTATTAGCGATTTGATATAAATATAGTCGTCTTCGGGGAAGGAGCGGGATAACAAATTGGCTCTTTCCCCAAAATCAATAGCCTGGTCCAGCAATCCCAAGTCTCCACAGGGGAGCATTATCCAGTTGTACATATAGGCGATAGTTTTTTGGTCGTTAGACTCTTCAGCCAGACTAACCGCCTGGCTCAAACATGCGTGAGACTCCTTCACTTTTCCACGTGCATCCAATGCCAATCCCAACCATCCCAGGACCCAGGCTTCTCGGCGACTATCATTCAGAGATTTCGCCAGACTTCGATGTTGGTCCATTAACTCATTTATAGCTTTCATATCACCGAGATAATATAGAACGTAACCCCAATCTATTAGAATGTCTAAAAGAGCCAGCTCTTCTTCCCGGGTCTTATCGGGTTTATTGGAAAGGATTGAAAAGGCTTCTTTATAATTCAGATGAGACTCCCGGCAAGCATAGCGGTTGTAGTTCTTCTTGCCGGATTTAATCAGATACTCAATAGCCTTGTTCAGAGACTCACCTTTACGGTAATGATAGGCCAATATTTCAGAGAACTCTTCTAATCTATCGGGGTACAGCTCCTCTATGGCATTCCCTACCTTTTTATGCACTTCCATCCGCCTCTTTTGTAGTAAGCTATTATAAACCACTTCCTGCACAAGGGCATGTATAAAGACATAATCCTTTTCTGGAAAGGTACGTTTTGCGGTAATAAAATCCAACTGTGCCAGTCTTTCCAGATGAAATGTGAGTTCCTCAGGTATTAGTGCAACTGCCAGTAAGAGCGAATAATCAAAATCTCTACCAATAACCGAAGCTATTTGCAGAGTGTTTTTAATACTCTCAGGTAAACGGTCAGCGCGTCCGGCAATAATACCTTGGACTGTATCCGGTACCTTGATGGCAGAGGAAGTAGTTTTCAAACAATATAGCCCATTCTCCTTCTGGATGGTCCCACTTTCCATAAGAGCATGGATAAACTCCTCCATGAAAAGGGGATTACCCTCAGTTTTATTCAGCAATAGTTCCTTAAGGTTAAGGGATACTTCTCCATCGGGAAGCAGCAATTTTAAAAGCTCGGCACTAGCCGTATCAGACAACTGGCCTAAATGAATTTCGATGTATTCCAATCGATTTAACCAGAATGGACAGTATTCGGGCCGATATAGAAATAAAAGTAAAATACGGTTATTGGCGAGTTCTCTCATAAAATCAGTTAAAAACTCCTCAGAGGCTTTATCAATCCAGTGAATATCCTCAATGGCCAAAATCAAGCATTTATTTTGGCTTTCCTTGGTTAGCAGGTTCTTAATGGCTTCAAAAGCTTTATGCCTGCGATACTGGTTTTCCATTTTATTGTAGTGGGCATCTTCAACTTTCAGGGACAACACGTCGTATATGAAGGGTAGATAGCTAATGAAATCCTCATCTATTTGTCTTAGTTTCGCCTCCACCTTGTTCTTTGCCAGAGATTCTGAGTCTCCTTCCCTGATATTGAAATTAGATTTTAAAATATCTACCAAAGGTCTAAAGGGCATGGAACTCCCATAGTGAAAGCAACGGCCTTCAAGGTAAATACATTCGCCGGGAATAAGTCCTTTAATGAATTCGAGAAGCAATCGGGACTTGCCTATCCCGGGCTCGCCCATGATTCCGACCGCCTGGCCGTTGCCGGATTTGGCCTTATCTATGGCTTCTCTCAGTACGTTTAGTTCGCCTTCCCGTCCTACGAACTCTGTGAGACTTTTGGTTGTAGCGGCATCGAAGCGTCTATCGATTTTTAAAGATCGAATAAGTTGATACGCGGCTATCGGGTGCTCTTTTCCTTTGATGCTGGTATATCCCAGCGAATCGAACTGGAAAAAGTCCTTCACCATAGCATAGGTATTTTCGGAGACAAGGATTCCTCCCGGTTCAGCAGCGCTTTCCATCCTAGAAGCCAGATTGACCGTATCGCCGATGGCGATATACTCGATGTGTTGATCATTTCCGATCGAACCTACCAAGACTGGCCCGGAGTTGAGCCCAATGCGTATCCTGAATTCTATCCCGTATTCTTTCCGGATAGTCTCAGCGTACTTTCTGGTAGCTTCCTGTATAGCTAGGGCGGTGTAGCAGGCTCGTTGGGCATGGTCTTCGTAAGCGATGGGCGCCCCCAAAAAAGCTACCATACCGTCGCCTAATAATTGATCCACCGTACCTTCGTACTTGGAGACCGAGTCAATTAACAACCTGAAGTGATTGTTCATTATTTCGCGCACCACCTCAAGGTCGAGTTTCTCAGTAAAAGAGGTATAGTTAACCACATCGGTAAATAGCACGGTGATAACCTTACGCTCACCTTCAAGATTGGATTTTGTAGCTAAAATCTTATCGGTAATCTGCTCGGGGGGACGATTTATCATAGAGCTAGAAATTTCAGACGTAAATATATCAGTGATTCTTTCACCGCACTGACCACAAAATTTATTGGTACCTGGATTTTCGAAGCCGCATTTCGGGCATTTCATAATGGTCTCTAATCCTTGGCTTTATGATAGAAAATTGTTGAGTGTTAACCATCCGCGTCATAACATGCGATTCTATTTAGTTCATCCGCTTTAAGTATCGTGATCCTTTTTCTAGCAAGGGATATGAGGCCAAGATCGACGAATGAGTTCAAAATCTTATTTACCATCACGCGGGAAGCTCCGATAACTTTTGCAAGCTCCTCCTGAGTGATGGCACAAGTTAATGAATGCTCCCGGCGCAAACTATCCAGAGGGTCATTTTTAACCATCTCCAGTAAATTCCTGGCGATTCTACCTGATACGTCCAGAAATGAGATTTCCTCTAATTGTGTGCTTAATCTTCTTAAACGCTGACATAGCATAGTAATAATTCCAATACAGGCCCGGGGAGAGGTCTTTAGAAATTCTAAAAATTCCCGGCGGTCTAAATAGAGAGTATTCGTATTCTCAACGGCAATAGCTGTGGCTGAGCGTGGTTTACCGTCCAGTATAGCCATGTCTCCCAGTAAGTCCCCTTTAGATAGGAAGGTAAATATAAGCTCAATGCCTTGATGATCGACAACGCATATTTTTACTTTTCCGCTTCGAATAAGGTACAAACCAAAACCCGAGTCGCCTTTCAGAAAGATAACCTCATTTTGGCGGAATGAACGAGGTTTAAAGAGCGATTTTAATCGTTCTTGATCGGTAGATTCCAGCGCGCTCAATATATCATAGCCATCAAGTTCTACCTGGAGACGGTCTTTATTCATACACAGCCTCTCTGGGTGACGACGGCAAGACTAATTTCTTATGGTTTTTATTCTACGCTCTTATACCAGAAGTGTAAACTATTTTATAGATATTGGCAGTAACTAATTCGTATCATTTTCTTGTGAGATGAAAAAAAGGCCGCTTAATTAATATAAATTAAAGATAAAAGACTATAGACGATACCGGGGTAAAAAATGACGCAAGAATATCTAAAAAGCACCATTCGTAATTATCTTCAGGTATTTGCATCCGGAGATATAAACCGAGTTCTTTTGTTTCTGGCAAAAGATGCTAAGGTCGTTACAGCAACGAGAACCTTCAGCGGCGTTGATGAAATAAAGAAATATCTTACCTGGGTATTAAGCTACTTGAAAGGCTGTAAAGTGACAGAATCCGGAATAGGAATAATCGTCGATTCAAATACTGGAGTTGTGGAACATATTATCTCCGGAATCTCTAACGGTAAACATATTGAAATACCGGCGGTTTGTATCTATGAGTTCAAGAATAACAAAATCTATTCGATCAGGGAGTTCTCCGACAAACTGGAGATGGCCCGCCAAGCCGCCAGAGGACCACTTGCCAGATGGATGGTAAATTCTTTGAAAAACGCTATTGAAAAAGGTTTACGGTAGAGTCTATGAAGTTGGCCTATCTGACCATTCGATTCCCGGATTTAGATTCACCGGCTAGATGGCCGAGAAATGCCTCTCTCATCGGGCAACCAAGTAAATAGCAGGAGGTGACGCCAATGTTTATATAATATAGTCTTTGGTTATATCTCAATGTTCCAAAATATACTGAAAGGAGTAAAAAATGCCAAAATATTTCATTACTGGAGAAATGGACAGGAATAAGCTACCTACCGACCCCAAAGAACGACTTGCAGCGATAGTGAAAATGCTCGAGATAGTAAAACAGAGTTTGAAAGAAGGCACTATATCTGATTGGGGCTGGGTTATTGGCGAAAGCGCTTTCTATGTAGTAAGTGAAAAAGACTGGCGGGTTGTGGGGAAATTTACGGGTACCTGGCCTAATATTGACTGCAAGGTGCACCAGGTGGCTTCTCCAGACGAAATGACAGAATTAATAAAATCTATGATGCAGCAGAGGTGACACCGGCTTCAATTCACTGAATTATTCATTTACAATCTGTGATTGAGACGAAGGGGGCGTAAAAAATTGCGTAGTCTCCACGCCCCCTTCGTCCAATTATGACCTGGAATGCTTAATGAAATTTCACTTTTTCTTGTTTCTTGATTTAACCTTTTGAGTTGTTGTTACATATGCCTCACCTTTAGAGCAAAATCGACCTTCCCTGTTGGAGCTTGATGGTGCGACAGTTGGATTACGGAGTGCCAGTTCTGAGCCGAAAGAACTGAATGAAGACACTTGGGAGCCAAAGAACGAAGGGACCAAACCTCCTCGGCACCCAATCAGAAAAGCCTACCAGCGCCATGCGTTCGGCGC
>CAYOHA010000098.1:0-8906 GCA_964403625.1 uncultured Dehalococcoidales bacterium
TACCCTTCTTATTCCTTTTATTTAGCTATATGAAAATTAGTTTCGCGGATAACTCAATTATTGACATATTGCGGTGTCGAAAGAAAAGGTATATATTACCTGATAGTATACTCAATAGGCAAGTTATTGAGTTTATTATAGTATCATTAGCTTCTTAGCAGAGATTGGAACGAGTTTGTAATGGCTCACGATGTCTTTATTAGCTATTCAACGGCTGACAAGACCGTCGCTGAGGCAGTGCGGGCGGCACTTGAATCGAAAAACATACAGTGCTGGATTGCCCCTAGAGATATTCCTGCAGGTGTAACCTGGGTAGATGCCATTGTTGACGCTATTGATGGGTGCCGTCTTTTTATCCTGGTATCGTCAGCCAACTCAAATAGTTCAACTCAGGTACTCAGTGAACTACAGCGTGTCGCCAGCAAAAGCTTACCAATTATACCGCTTCGTATTGATAATGCTCCCCTAACTAAAGCTGTGGAATTCTATACCAGTCGTTATCAGTGGCTGGATGCTCAAGTACCGCCTCTGGAAAGACATTTAGTACAACTGGCGGAGACGGTACAGCAGCTTTTAGCCCGGGATGATGTGGCCAGGGCTAGGAAAGCTGCCGAAGCCGCCGCCAAAGAGAAGGCACGGCTGGAGGCAGAGGCAGCTCAAGAGAGAGCCAGTAAAGAAGCCGAGGAAGCGAAGAAGGCTCAGGAGCTTGAGGAAAAATCAAAGAAAGAGGCGGAGCAAGCGGCCAGAGAGAAGGCACAGCTGGAGGCAGAGGCAGCTCAGGAGAGAGCCAGGAAAGAAGCCGAGGATGCTCGCAAGGCAAAGGAGGCAGAAAACAGAGCCAGGAAAGAAGCTGAGGAGAAAGCAGCGAAGGAAAAGGAACGACTGGAGGCAGAAGCAGCCCAGGAGAGAGCCAGGAAAGAAGCCGAGGATGCTCGCGAGGCAAAGGAGGCAGAAGACAGAGCCAGGAAAGGAGCTGAGGAGAAAGCAGCGAAGGAAAAGGAGCGCCTGGAGGCAAAGGCTGCCCTGGAGAAAGCTAAGCAGGAAGCTGAGGACGCCAAGAAGGCTCAGGAACTTGAAGAAAAAGCGAAGGAAGAGGCGGAGCAAGCGGCTAAAGAGAAAGCACGGCTGGAGGCAAAATCAGCGAAGGAGAAAGCTAGGAAGGAAGCCGAAGAAGCTCGTAAGGCAAGAGAAGCCCGGGAGAAAGCACGTAAGGAGGCAGAGAAGTTAGCTAAAGAGAAAGCCCGACTTGAAGCTAAAGAAGCCGCTGAACTGGCGAAACAGCAAGCTGAAATAACTCCCAAAGAAGCTGAAAGAGGTGCTCAAAAGCTCATAAAATCTACCTGGTTCTGGGCAGGTGTGTCGTTATTAGTAATTGGTTTCACTTTCATGATTATTCTCCCTCTTGTTAATATTCAGAAATCCTCTGAAACTGTAGAAGGATTAAGGGCTGGGCTGGGAATAATGTTGATCCCGGGTGTTATTCCAACGGCACTGGGCACATTCTCTTTATGTCGGAGTCTAGTGAAAAGACAAGTGAGGAAGCCAGTTTGGCTTAGAGTTGGTGATATATTCTTCATTGTCAGTATGGTGCTTCCATTTCCCTTGATGATAATAATGGGTTCTGCAACGGTGAGATTATACGGAACAAGTGAAATATTGCCGGAATTAACGCTGTCATTACCCGTTATGGTTGGAGCTGTCCTGGCATTCCTTACTCCAGCGATATTCTGCCTGAGACGGGGGTTGACTCAAGAACTCCAACCCCAGGTGGTAAAAATCACTCAAACTAGAGGATTCTGGATAAGGTTAGCACTATTATCAATCAGTTTAATGATTCCTATTGTATTTACTATCCTTATTTCGCTAAATGCGGATCCGACAGAAGGGCAAAAAGTCGGGCTGGGAATGATGCTCGTCTACGATTTCTTAGTAGTTCTTGCTGTCTATTATTTCTGGCGTGGCTTGGTGAAAAACCGGTTGAGTAAACGGAGTTATTTACGGCTGGTAGTAGTATTCTTATCGCTGGCAGTGGTGCTTCCATTTGCCTTGATAGGTATTCTTTTATCAGGGACACCGGGAACTGCACCGATGTGGGATATGATACTTCCTGCCGTATTGTTAGTGAGTCTTCCTCTCGTTGTTATTGGAATTTACTACCTCAGGCAAGGAACGATTGGATCAAAGCTCTGGATATGGTCTGGATCAACAGTCTTGGGAATACTTGCCGGAGGTATAATCGCCCTTGTTTTCATATTTAGACCGACGAACTTACCACCGCAGACCGACTTGAACACTACCTCACCAGAATCAGCCCAGACTATATCGTTATTACCAGCCGAACTTATTTGGAAGATTTCATTACCATTTGACCAGAACTTTATCGAAACTGGTCCAATAATGGACTGGGCAGAAGATATTAAAAACACCTCCAATGGACGGTGGCGGATTGAAATATATTACAAGGAACAGCTGGCAACAAAAGACAAAACTCTGGATGGTATCAAGAATAGACTATTCGAGGGCGCTCTAATTAGTAGTCAGTTTAGTAGTGACGATACCCCATTGATGACAGTATTGCAGAATCCATTTCTCAGTCCGTCTGATATTACCCAGCAGGGCGAATGGCTTATGGCAGTAGCACAACACCCGGCAATTGTAGAAGAGTTGAGCCGCTGGAATACCCAGATACTATTTCCGGTCTGCTCTCCTCCCTATAACTTTATGGGCAATATACTATTACAGACAGCCGATGATTTCATTGGTCGTAAGATTAATTGTTATAATCGTGGAGTTCAAGCTTTAGCAGAATTTGGAGCTTTACCGTATAGCATACAAGTACATTTATTACACTCAGCCCTAGAAGACGGGACAGTTGATTCGGTAAGCCGGCCATGGAGTATAGCTTTTGTCGCTAACAAGCTTTACGAAGTTTCCAAGTATGCTACTATAGATATTGATTTCATAATTGAAGATATGTTCATTGTTATCAGTATGGATGCCTGGAAGGAGCTACCCGATGAGTGGAAGAAACTCTGTCAGGATGCGGCACAAAAAGCTATCGCTCGATATGCCAAGGTTTACGCGGAGGCAGATCTCACGTTTATCCCCATCTTTAAAGAGGCGGGAATAGAAATCATCAATTTCCCTGAAGTAGAAAAGACCAAGCTTGTAGCTAAAGCGGAAGGAGTTTGGGAGAAGTGGGTAGAGGAAATGGAGGCGAAGGGTTTACCGGGGAGGGAAGTCTTTGAATTCGCTAAGGCAAAAAGTTATGGAATTATGGAGGGGACAACACAGTAAAGAATTCTAGTAGTGAATGGCAAATTGGATATTGATGGTCAGGCTATAAATTCAGCGGATTATCTTTACAACATGACCTACTTTCCAGTTGTTTTGACCATTTTGTATCCAGCGTGAGCCAGAATTTCAGGAATACCTCTTACCAGAATCCGGTCCTTTTCCTTTTCTTCTTCAGGAAGATGTTCGAAAGTGACCAGACCTTTATGTTTTTTGTTTGCCTTGTCAGTCTCTGAAGCATAAAGCCATCCATTGGCAAGCTTCTGTTTCATCCATCGCTCATGTTCCATCCGGGCAAGTTTCTCGACTTCTTCATCCGTAAAACTACCCGGGGCTTCATTGCTTAGAGCAGGGATAATATCGAATCCTATACTCTTAAGCTTGTTCTGGATGTCCCTAGCATTATCCCGGTTCTGCTCCTTCTCGTCTTCAGGTAATTCGGCGTAAGGTAAAAGTGAGCTATGCTCCCTTTTCTCCTCGTCTGTTACCAGTCCGTATTTGTAACCCTTAGCCTCTAAATCAGAGCAGAATATCTCGTGTACCACCTGTGCCAGCTTTTCTACGATATAGCTGTTAAGCTCCATACGCTGCATTACGGCAGAAAAATCCCGACCATCAACATGCAAACTGACTTGCGCTTCAGATGGCAGACAGGAACGTTCGAAAGTGGTCTTGCCAGAAAGTTGACTCATAGTGACAATCGCTTCCATCGACCGGGCACCGTGTTTATACTCTCTAGTCAGCAGAAAAGCACGCAACACTCCCTGATCAATCGCCAGGATTTTCTTTTTACCTTCATTATGCAGGAGACGAGGTGCTAAACGCTCCATTATTGAGCGTAAAAGGATAGCCCGCCGGACAATATAGTAAGGGTCACTAATTTGCCCTGTCACGTTTATCATATCCTGCGGATTAGGACCAAGGATGTTTAGAAAGCCTTTAAGCCGGCTGACAAAGTCAGGAAGTTTTACAGCACGTTTCTCTTTTTCATCAAGACCAGTTCCAAAAGTCTCCATGCTGTGGCTGGTACCGCCGGCGAAGACAAAAATACTACGGCCTATAGGATGCGTTATTTGACCTTCCTGGAATTCACCATCCTGCATCGGGGCGAGAAAATAACGTAACCAGCCTAATGGTTGATTTTGTATAAAGGTATCAAATTCGTCCCAAAAAACAAGAGGAATTCTACCAGAAAGCGCTATATCCCGTACCTGATGGAAGGCATCAAATAGATTTTCAATGCCAGCGAACTGCGACAGGTTGAAAGTGATGGGCACGATTTCTCCTGGAATTACCGAATTAGCGACCTCCTTTACGGCAAAAGACTTGCCTGAGCCCGGTGGTCCAAATACAGCTATGGAAAATGGTGCCTGCTGATAACGCTGGGAATATTCACGAATCAGGCTGCTAATACTATTCAAGGCTTCAATCTCTCTACGGTCAACTGTTTTCAATCTCCCGAACTTATGGACTGGTACTCCAAGCAGAGCTGATTCCAGCCCTTCTCGAACAATTCGCTCGGCAACATCCTCCAGTGACTCCGGATATCTATCTTCCAGAATAGCCCAATACCGGTCTTTCATCACCGTTGTGGTTGTGGTCTCTTCGGGAGGGGGTTCATGCGATGGATTCATAACGGCAGTAGTAGCGACACAGTCTCCATCTTCTGCTAATACCATAGCTATTGCTTCTGTTGGGAAAGCGAGTTTTATTTCCTTTACGTTATTACTAACCTGCCCGTATCCTTGAATATGTAAAAACCGCATGGCACGAATCCCGGACTGGATACCATGTGGTACGTCTGGCTGTGAAGCATTCAATATCAACTCGCGGGCGATGCCTCCGATTAGGCAAGAGTTATAGCCAATCGCAGAACCTTTGTATTGACGTCCCCACTCACCCTCCAAAGCCGTTGGCTCAAAAAATAATGTTGCGTTTGGTAATGGAGATAAACTCTGTGAAAAAAGTAGTACACCAGCAGTACCAAACGATACGATGACATGGGCACACTGTGCCAGCTTGCTTAATGATGGATTATAGAGAAAACCCCAGACAAGGTCCTGGGCAGTGCGTTCCCAGGAAAGGTGACGGCTGATTTGTACCTGTTCACCACGCAAATCATTTGCCGTCATAACAGCAATAAGATGGTCCCGATGATTGCGGTACAAAGCTTCCCAGAGCCCGCCTTGAGCTACAGGTCTGGCTGTGTTGACCAGTACCCAGGGTCTGGCAGTATTACCTGTAATTACCGCTAGCCAGAGTTCTGGGCGCTGGCGAAATCCCAGATTGGCATCGCTTATTATAACAATGTCGGGAGTGCTTCTTCCATTTATTACGTCTTTCCAGGTATCTGTTGAAATGACATCCGCATGTGCTGGATTAAGCCCCAGAAACTCCTGTACGCGCCAGACCTTTTTCTCTGAACGTTCGTCCATGGTAAAAGGTGCCCACATAGCGTAAGAATGGGGGAATTGTGCATCTGTAGGCATTATTTCCTCGCCTGGTAAGCTAACTTGCCGGACGTCTATGCTAACCTGTCTTCTTTGTCTTAGGTCACCAGCGATAGCTGTGACAAGGTCAGCCAGCATTGCTGCACCGCCGTGTTGGCAGAAGGCAGCTGTAACTTCATCCGAAGTCCATGTCTGAGCGATACCTTCCGTTTGATGTATTCGAGCGATATTCCAGTCAATAGTGACATCCCCGGTAACGAAAACGGTTTTCATATCATTTTGCTTCTCCATCTTGATTCCTCCATATTTGACTTTAACAGCCTATACCGGTATCTCTGGTGTGTGGAAACGGACTACTACACGCCAGTCTTCATTCTCGTGTAACATAGTTTCTTCAGTTTCTTTAAGCAACAGGAGGAAGTCATTATGTTCTCCGGTAGTTATCATTTTACCTCTTATTTCTTCCAGATGTCGTGCCATCTCGGCCGAGCGCATTGAGTTCCTTAAATAGTCACGTTGAGTCCGGATTGCGGTTATACCGGCAGCAATAGCTGGAAATATTGTAGCTGAAAATGCAAAAAAATTCTCCAACGGACTGATATTGGCAATAAGCAATATAGTCACTAATATTGTAAGTCCAAACATTACATAACTTGCAATGTTCATACGTGAATATCGCTGGTAGTGCCGTTTTTGAGTACTTTTATGATACTGAATCTGGTCTTGAATCCAAGCCTGGAGTATAAAAGATTCGAGGCTTTTAAACAGGTGTGGTTCTGGTTCTGCAGGCCGAGGCCGCCTTCTCCAGATTGAAAAGAAGGCGTTAATCATCCAATCTTCGGGAGAATAGGAAAGGCTCAAGTGCCGGGGTGGTTTCAAAGTCTGTACCTCAATATTTGCCAGTGCCAGAAACAACGCCGAACGGAGTCGTTCGGCAAGAAATCTGTAGTCTATCCACTTGCTGTGCCAACGTTGACGGCGACTTATAAAAACAACTATCAATACAGCTAACATAAGGGCTATCTCTAATACTAGTATGATACGGTATTGAGGTAGAAAAATGCTCTGGAATGAGGCGATAAATACAGCAGCAAAAGCCATTATCAAAAGTAGACTCTCTACTCGGAAATGCCAGTGTTGATAACGCAAAGCCAGTATGTCGACCCGAGCATAATATTTAAGAATATATTCCAGTACCGGGTGGTATAAGTCGGAAGGAAATCCGGCATCTTGGGCATATCCTAAAAAAACTTGGAGTAATTTTTTTAGCTTTTTCTCGAATTTAAACGCATTGACTCGTTCTGAGTTGTAGTCATTGAGATTATAAAGTGGTCCCGTACTCAAACCACGCCCAGGTTCAATCGAAATTTGTACCGGTTCCTTGGTGTGTATCCAGATTAAAGGGCACTTGGTATCACGAGCATACTGGACTATCTCTTGTGTACCTCCTCTACCAGCCGCTTCTTCACCATCCCAGAGAGCAACAAGTACGTCACATTGATCAACGATGTAACGTCCAACTTGTTCGTATACTTCAGCCCGCTCATCTTTAGAGTTAAGTATTTTGATACTGGCTGCTTGAGAAACCAGCTCTTCAAACTCAGCTTTAGATTCGACAGTTACAAAATCCTGCATATAATTTCTTTTTTCGAAGGGAAGAACTACTTCTAATGACGTCTCTGGAACTTTTAGCACCTCCCGCACAACTAAACGGTCGGCTCCTTCTGCCAGAGGAGACAAGATAGTAAGTGATAACGGTGTATTCCTCAAAGGTGGTACCATCTGCCTGACCTTTTCTATCGCTGTCTGGATGGTATCGATAAGAACAGGTGTGTTCTCCAGCTTCCGATGACCGGTAATACCTATCACAATTCGGGCTGGAATTGGCTTGTTAGATGCTTTAGAAAGTGGTTTTGAGCTCCGACTAACCACTAATCACTACACTTCCATCGGTCAAGGGTATTGACTTAATATAACCCCATTCAACCATTTTTTCTTATTGAGGCAGTACAGCCGATTCTAATGCTATGATTATGCTATATCAAAACCAGGTAGTCAAACTTGCCAGAGGACAATCAGACAGTAAGCATGGCTTTTTCTGTTTATCACATGTATTAGAAAGCCTGCCATGAAGTTCAGGGTTGAGAAAATATTGAAATCTGCCTGGTAAATCAGTATATTGTTGTGGAATACAGATATCACCTAGGTCGCAATACAACGGTAAGCGGGCCTGTTCACAAAATTCTCACAAATTGTGAACAGGACAGTAGATAAGGAGGAATAATGGTAAAGAAATCAGACTCAAAATCGGGTAAAAAAACTATCAAAAAAATACTTGAATGGGATTCAGGTGGTCGGCGATTCAAATCCGCCTGCCCTGACCAATAATTATGTTAAATACTATCTATACCCCTGCCATCCCCCGAGTCCCAGGGGAAAATATTGTAAAATGAAGACTGAAAGGAGGATTGGTTTATGCTTAGCTGCTACAGGGTTCTTGATTTAACCAATGAGAAGGGTTTCCTTTGTGGGAGAGCACTAGGTGACCTTGGAGCTGATGTGATAAAGATTGAGAAGCCTGGCGGAGACCCTTCCCGAAATATAGGTCCTTTTTATCATGACATTCCCGACCCGGAGCGAAGCCTTTACTGGTTTGCCTTTAATGCCAACAAGAAGAGCATAACCCTTGACATTGAAACGGCCGACGGGCGGGAAATATTCAAAGAGTTGGTCAAGACTGCCGATGTCGTGGTGGAGTCCTTTGCCCCGGGGTATATGGACAAGCTGGGATTAGGATATAGTGTCCTGAGCCAGATTAATCCCGGAATTATTCTAACGTCCATCAGTGGTTTCGGGCAGGAAGGTCCGTATAGAGACTACAATGACCGGGACATTGCCGTCTGGGCGATGTCCGGGTTCATGTACATCATGGGTGATGCCGACCATCCACCGCTTGCGCCAAGCTATCCCCATAGCCATCTCGTCGGATCTATGAACGCTGCCGTTGGCACAGTGATAGCCCTCTGCCATCGCCAGCTAACGGGTGAAGGTCAGCAGGTTGATGCCATAAGCCATCAAGCCCTTTGTTTCGCTATTTCTATCGCCACAAAAGTCCCCTGGGGGATGATGAAAAAAATACAAACACGCAAGGACAGCAATCTT
>CAYOHA010000099.1:0-8874 GCA_964403625.1 uncultured Dehalococcoidales bacterium
TTACAGGTCCGGAACAGATTGACTTCAGGTCTGATGACGTAATCTTTCTCTGTATGAAGGGACAAAACACCGAAAAGGCTCTCCATAACCTACTTAGAAGCGTAAAAGATATACCTATCTTTTGTTTTCAAAACGGGGTAAGAAACGAGGAGATTGCCGTCCAGTATTTCCCACGAGTTTACGGTGTGATGGTACGCGTTGGCGCTGAATATCTTGAAGATGGTAAGGTTATTACCCGCCGTGACCCGCCTGGTTGGTTTATCATCGGCTGTTACCCTAAAGGAGCTGATGAACTGGCCGAGGATGTAGCTGACAGGCTACGGGCTGCCAGCTTCCTGGTGAAAACAAGCGAGGATGTTATGCTCTACAAATGGGGCAAGCTCATGGCTAATCTTGGTAATCCTGTTGGCGCTATCACCAATGGAAGGGAAGTAGAGGTCTTTCAAATTATGCAGGCAGCGCAGCGGGAGTTTCGTGATATTCTGACTCAAGCAGGCGTCCACTGGATATCGCAGGAAGAAATGAGTAAGGAATGGCCGGAAACTAATGCCCCACTACGTGGAAGGATTGATAGTGAAGCACAGAGTTCGACATGGCAAAGCCTTGCCCGTAAGCAGGGTAGTGTCGAAACTGAATTCCTCAATGGAGAAGTGGTGAGATTAGCCATGCGCTTGGGGCTCCAGGCACCGATTAACGAGGCACTGGTACAAATATCTCAGAAGATGGCTAAAAACCACGAGTTACCAGGTAAATACACACCGTCTCAACTCGTCTCGCTACTGAGGCTATAATACTCACTATAGAATCCCTATTGATAAGATATAGAGATAAAAGAGTGCCCATTTTTGTAAAAGATAATAATCTCTTATTTGATAGAACATAAGAGATATAGTTTATTATTTACGGAGTAAGAAAAATTTGATATAAGGTACAGTTATACGGTATATTATTATTGGAGGTAGCGAAAATGGAACAGAAGGAAGAAGGTCTGTAATGCAAGCGGTTACACCATATAAAGAAGCGGTAGATATTATTAAAGAAGAAGGCGGAGACCTTCTTAAATTATGTTATCAGTGCGGTTTGTGTACTGCAAGTTGCCCGTGGAATCTGGTAAAGAGTTTCATCGTCCGCCGAATAATGCACCAGGGACAACTGGGCTTAATTGACTTTGAAAATGAAGAGTTATGGATGTGTGCTACCTGCCGGGCTTGCGTTCAGCGCTGTCCCCGTGGTGTGGAAATTATAGATATTATGAGGGCAATGCGCCGGGCTATTGTAGAATTCAGCCTTGGTGGAATCCCTGACTCACTCCGGATTTCGATAAAAAACATCTCTGGTGTGGGTAATCCACTCGGAGAGCCGCAGGAAAAGCGGGCTGACTGGACTAAGGATCTCGACATTAGACCGTATAAAGAAGGGACTGAGGTATTGTATTTTTCCTGCTGCATTCCAGCCTATGACCCGAATATTCAAAGAGTTGCCCGGGCTACAGCCAATATCTTTAAAAAAGTTGGGGTAGACTTCGGGATACTGGGTACTAAAGAGACTTGCTGTGGCGAGAGTGCCCGTAAAGCAGGCCAGGAAACCCTGTTTCAAAATCTTGCTCAGTCTAACATTAATAATTTTCACGAAGCTGGAGTTAACAGGATTGTTACCACCTCCCCCCATTGCTATAGCACCTTCAAAAACGAATATCCCGAGCTTGATGGCAAATTTGAAGTAGTTCATACTTCACAGTTTTTATCTACCCTCATAAAAGACGGGAGGTTGAAACTTAGTAAAGGATTGAATAAAAAAGTTACTTACCATGACCCCTGCTATCTGGGACGTCATAATAGCATATATGATGAACCTCGACAGGTATTGGAGAGCATTCCTGGTCTGACACTGGTCGAGATGACGGATAACCGTGAAAACAGCCTGTGCTGCGGTGGGGGAGGGGGGAGGATCTGGATGGAGACCAAGAAGGGGGAAAGGTTTTCCGATATCAGGCTGGAACAAGCCCTTAAGGCAGGCGCTAATATCTTAGCTGTTTCCTGTCCTTATTGTATGCTTAACTTTGAGGATAGTCTGAGAACCTCGGGTAAGGAAGGGGTAATCGAAATTAAGGATATCGCCGAATTGGTTGATGAGGCGATTTAGCGCTTTAAGGAGGATCCCTGACATATGGAAGGTAAAGCTAGAGTAGGTGTGTTTATTTGCCACTGCGGGCTAAATATTGCCGGAGTAGTGGATGTAGAAGAAGTAACCAAGTTTGCTCAAGAGCTGCCTAATGTGGTAGTAGCCAAGCATTATATGTATATGTGTTCAGACCCGGGGCAAAATATGATTAAAGACGATATCAAACAATTGGGGCTGAACCGTGTTGTTGTTGCTTCCTGCTCGCCAATGCTGCATGAACATACCTTCCGTGTTGCCTGTCAGGAGGCTGGACTTAATCCCTATTTATTTGAGATGGCTAATATTCGGGAGCAGGATGCCTGGGTAACTGCTGACCACAAGGCGGCTACCGAGAAGGCTAAGGAGTTGGTCAGTGCTGCCGTAGCCTGGGTTGTTTACCAGGAGCCGTTAGAAGTCAGGGAAGTTCCGGTTAATCCTAATGTTATGGTTGTGGGAGGAGGTATTGCCGGGATAAGAGCTGCTCTTGAAGTCGCAAATTCTGGACACAAAGTTTACCTGGTAGAGAGAGAGCCGACCATTGGTGGGCATATGGCGCAGTTTGATAAGACCTTCCCGACACTGGACTGCGCCAGCTGTATTTTTACTCCGCTTCTCAGTGAGGTAGGGCGTAGCTCCTATATTGAGTTAATGAGTTATAGCGAGGTAGAAGAAGTTTCCGGCTATATTGGTAATTTTAAGGCAAGAATCAGAAAGAAGTCCAGTTATATTAACGCCAAAGAATGTACCGGCTGTGGAGAGTGCCCTAAGGTGTGTCCGGTTGAAGTGCTCTCCGAGTTCGATTTGGGGTTGGCCCGGAGAAAAGCAATATATCGTCCCTTCCCACAAGCTGTCCCCAATGTTTTCACCATTGATAAACGAGGTTTACCGCCGTGCCGGGCTGCCTGTCCGGCTGGTGTTAACGCACAGGGTTACGTGGCTCTCATTTCTCAGGGCAAGTTTAAGGAAGCCCTTGAGGTGGTACGCAGGACAATGCCCTTTGCTGCGGTATGCGGTCGGGTCTGTACTCATCGCTGTGAAACTGAATGCGAGCGCGGTAAAGTAGATGAGCCAATATCTATCAGATCATTAAAGAGGTTTATATCTGACTATGAAATAAAAGCTGGCAGGGAGAAAGCAGCCCCGGTTGAGCTGACGAAGAAAGATAAAGTGGCTATTATCGGTTCCGGACCTGCAGGCCTAGCCTGTGCTTACGATCTGGTAAGAAAGGGGTACCCGGTCACGGTATTTGAGGCTGAGGCAATGGCCGGGGGTCTGTTACGCTGGGGTATACCTGAATACCGTCTGCCGAAGAAGACACTGGACGACGAGATTGAATACATCAAAGAGCTTGGAGTAGAGATTAAGACAAGTACCCGGGTAAAAGACCTTAAAGAGTTAACTGGACAGGGATATAAGGCTGTATTCTTAGGTACAGGAGCTGGTAAGAGCCAGAAGATGAATATACCTGGAGAAGATACCAAAGGGGTAATCCACGCTCTTGACTTCTTGAAAGAGGTAAATGCTGGAGAGAAGGTTGAGCTGGGTGATCGGGTAGTCGTCACTGGTGGGGGCAATGCAGCTGTAGATAGTGCCAGGGTAGCCAAGCGGTTTGGTGTTAAGGAGGTGGCTATCGTCTATCGTCGTTCTCGGGTGGAGATGCCCGCAGCTGCAGAAGAGGTTGACGAAGCGGAGAGAGAAGGAATAAAACTCAATATACTGGCAACACCGGTTAAGGTTTTGAGTCAGGATGGTCGCCTGACCGGGATTGAGTGCACTCGTATGGAGTTGGGCGAGCCTGATGCCAGTGGTCGTCGGCGGCCGATACCCATCAAAGGTTCTGAATTCACCATGGACGTTGATAACTTGATACTGGCTGTTGGGCAGTCAGTGGACAAAAGCGTATTGCCTGAAGGACTTGAATATACTAACCGAGGGACATTATCGGTAGACCCGGTTACTTATAAGACAAACGTTCCTGGTGTCTTTGCTGGTGGTGATGTAGTTGAAGGTCCGGCCGATGTTATCAGCGCTATTGCTGCAGGTAAGGAAGCTGCAGAGAGCATCGACCGCTATCTCAGTGGACTGGACTTAAAAGAGGGGAGGCCGGCAGCAAAAGAGAGAGTAAAGGATGTCTCTAAGGAAGGAGTTGAAACAAAAGCCAGGGCGAAAATGCCAATGATTGAGCCTGAAAAGAGAGAATCTTTTGTTGAGGTTGAGCTTGGCTTCGATGAAAAGACAGCCATTGAGGAAGCCAAACGCTGTTTAAGCTGTGCTGTCTGTTCGGAGTGCCTGGAGTGTGTAAAGGTCTGCGAACGTAAGGCAATCAATCATCAAATGGAGGACGAGTTAGTCGAGGTAGATATTGGTAGTATAATTGTAGCCACAGGCTACGATTCATTTGACCCATCGGTTATCTCCCAATACGGCTACGGACGTTATGATAATGTCATTACTGCCCTCCAGTTTGAAAGATTAAGTAATGCATCTGGACCTACACTTGGCCAAATCCTACTGAAGGACGGCTCAAAACCTAAGAGTGTCGCCATTGTTCACTGTGTAGGTAGCCGTGATACCAACTACCATAAATATTGCTCCCGCGTATGCTGTATGTATGCTCTAAAGTATTCTCACCTGATACATGAAAAGACAAATGCTGAAGTTTACCAGATGTATATTGATATGCGCTGTTACGGCAAAGGCTATGAGGAATTTTATGAGCGTCTTTCCAATGAAGGTGTAAATTTTATACGGGGTAAGGTAGCCAAGGTTACCGATGAAGCTCAGAGTGACGAAGAGAAGGGTAAGTTGATTGTTGTGTGCGAGGACACCCTGCTTGGCGCTATGATACGGGTACCGGTGGATATGGTTGTCCTGTGTACTGCTCTGGAACCGCGTGCCGATGCCGGCGATGTCGCCCGGCTATTCAACATCAACCGTAGTGCTGATGGTTTCTTCCTTGAAAGGCACCCCAAGCTGGACCCGGTGGCAACTATGAACGATGGAATGTTTGTCGTCGGTTGTTGCCAGGGTCCCAAGGATATACCTGATACTGTAGCTCAAGCTTCTGCCGCCGCTGCCCGGGTGCTGGCAATGATAAGCAAGGGTACCGTTGAAGTTGAAGCGGCTACAGCGTTTGTTGATGAAGAGGTATGTAATGCTTGTGGACTGTGTGTTTCAATCTGTGCCTATAGAGCGACAGAGATAGATGAGAAACTTAATGTGGCTAGAGTCAATGAGGCACTATGTAAGGGGTGTGGAGCCTGCGCAGCTACCTGCCCATCAAAAGCAATCAAACATAAAAACTGGACTCCCAAGCAATTTTTCGAGAAAGTCGATGTGGCTACACGGGAGTATTGATAAAAAGTATGAATACGGAGAATAAGAAAAAAGCAGCACTGGTTATTGGTGCCGGGGTAGGTGGTATCAAGGCTGCTCTGGATTTAGCTGAATCCGGTTTGCAGGTCTATCTCTGTGACCGCAGTCCTGATATCGGGGGCACACTTATGCAGATGGACAAGTGGTTTCCTGATAGCCATTGCGGGATGTGTAAAGTGCTACCTATCATGGTCGGAGACGAATCTGTACAGTTCTGTTTACGCCGGGGATTGAACCATCCCAATATTGAATTTTTCCCTCTTACCCAGTTGGAGAAGCTGGAAGGAGAGGCAGGTAATTTCACTGCCACGCTAAAGACCCGACCGCTGGGCGTAAACCGTGATTTATGTTCCGGCTGCGGTCAATGTGCTAAGGTATGTCCGGTAGAGGTGGCTAGTGAGTTTAACGAAGGTCTGGATAAACGTAAGGCTGTCTATATCCGGTACCCGCTGGTTGCCGCTAATGCCTACCTTATCGACTGGGACAATTGCACCAGGTGCGGAGCTTGTGTAGAGAAATGTCCTGCCCGGGCAATAAACCTGAATGCACAGGACAAAATAAGAGAAATAGCAGTGGGCGCTGTCGTCCTCTCAACCGGATTTGAAGAATTCAACGCTAGGCTAACCACTCAATATGGTTATCAACGCTGGGCTAACGTAGTGACCAACATTCAGTTTGAAAGAATGTTAAGTCCCGGAGGTCCCTCTCTGGGAAAGCTGGTGCGTCTTTCCGATGGTAAGACTCCACATTCAATAGCTTTCTTACAGTGTGTTGGCTCAAGAGAATTGAAACGGAACTATTGCTCTTCAGCCTGCTGTATGTATGCTCTCAAAGAAGCTATCCTGGCCAAGGAAGCCAACCCTGATATTGATGTTACTATCTTCTATATGGATATTAGGGCTTTTGGGAAAGGCGGTTATAAATATTATCTTGAAGCCAAAGAGAAATACGGGGTGAAGTTTATCAGGTCCCGTGTTCCGGTGATAAAAGAGGACCCCAAGACAGGTGATATTACCGTTGCCAGTAAGGCTGAGAATGGAAAGGCGGTTAAAAATAATTTTGGACTGGTAGTGTTATCTGTCGGACAGGTACCACCGCCTAAATTCGCCGAATTAAGTCGGACTCTAGGGGTAGAGTTGAATAAATTCGGGTTCTGTCAGACCAAAGAGTTTTCCCCTGTTGAAACCAGCCGAAAGGGAATCTACGTTTGCGGTTCTGTTTCCGCTCCCAAGGATATTGCTGAGACTCTTATGGAAGCCGGAGCCGCTGCCTGTCAGGTTTTAAAAATACTTGCGCCAGTAAGTTACCAGCCTGTCTCTATTCAAGGAGGAGAACTTTCTGAAGAAGATCCACATACCGCTATATATATATGTGGATGCGGTGAAGAGATTGGTTCTGTAGTTGATATTGAAAAACTGGTTATATTCAGCAAACAACTTCCTGGGGTCGCCCACGTTGCCGAAGTCCCTTACCTGTGCCAGAGGGACACTCTGAATAAGGTGATGGACGAGATAAAAACAATCAAGGCAAACCGCATAATCTTTGCTGCCTGCTCTCCCTCTATCTGCGGTAGAGTAGTCAACAGTGCCATACAGGAAGCCGGGCTTAACCAACTTTTTACCCAGTATATCAATCTGAGAGAAGGAGTCGCCTGGGTCCACAAAGACCAACCGGAAGCGGCAACCGAAAAGGCGAAAAGCCTGGTGGCTATGGCAGCGGAGAGAGCAAGACTGTATAAAAGTACCGTCTCTTCCTCCAGTACTGTTAAAAAGGGCGCTCTGGTTATAGGCGGCGGTCTAGGAGGTCTGGTTTCTGCCCTGCATATTACTGAGCAGGGATATGAAGTATATCTGGTAGAGAAATCATCGGAGGTGGGAGGTAATCTGCGACATATCCACAGCACTCTGGAGGGTAATAATCCTCAACAGCTACTTGATGAACTCATCCATTCGGTAGAAGCCAACCCTTTGATACACATTTATAAAGAAACAGAGGTGGTAAAATTTGAAGGCTATGCCGGTAATTTTAGTATAACCCTAAAAAGTAAGGAACAGGAAATATTTTTACTTGTTGGAGCCGTTATTGTCGCCACCGGCGGTAAAGAATACCAGCCTGAGGAATATCTGTATGGGCAGAATGACCGTATTATCACACAAAAAGAGATGGAGGAGAAACTGGACTCAGGTGAACTAAAGGCAGAAGGTATTAAAACGGTGGTGATGATTCAATGTGTCGGGTCGAGGAATGAGCAAAGACCCTATTGCAGCCGTATCTGCTGCAGTCAGGCATTGAAGAATGCACTCAGATTAAAACAACTCAATCCAAAAGCTCAGATATTTGTTCTCTACCGTGATATGATGAGTTTCGGTTTTATGGAGGAATGTTATACCCGTGCCAGGGAAGCAGGGATTATATTTATTCGTTATGAACTTAATGAAAAACCACAGGTCAAGCTTGAGCAGGAGACGCTGAAGGTAGAAGTAATGGAGCCAGCTCTAGGAGATAAATTGTTGTTGGAGCCTGACATAGTCGTACTCAGCCCGGCAGTTCTCCCTCAAGACAGCAATGAAGAACTTTCTCAATTACTTGGTATCGATTTGACTGATGAGGGATTCTTTAAAGAAGCAGAAGTAAAATTCCGTCCCGTAGACTTCAGCAAGGATGGCATCTATGCCTGTGGGATCGCTCTTTCTCCCCGGAATATCGGAGAGGTGATAGCTAATGCTCAAGCAGCAGCTCAGAGGGCAATAATCCTTCTGAGTAGAGAACAACTATATCCCTCGGCGGTTGTTGCTGAGGTCAACGAAAGATGGTGCACCGGGTGTGAGCTTTGTGTACAGGCTTGTCCTTATGGTGCCAGGATTAAGGATTATGAAAAGGGTGTCGTTATAGTAAGAGAAGCTTTATGTTATGGATGTGGTGCTTGTGTTGCTGCCTGTCCTAGTGGGGCAGCAAAACTCAGGAGATTTACTAGTAAGCAGATTTTATCAATGATTGATGCTGGATTATAAGCAGGGGGTTCGATAATGGGTGATGAATTTGAGCCAATAATAGTTGGATTTTTCTGTAACTGGTGTACATCCACTGCCGCTGACCTGGCTGGAACCAGCCGAATGCAGTATCCGGCCAACGTTCGCTCGATAAGGACTATGTGCAGTGGCTCAGTAGACCCTGTCTATATACTCAGGGCTCTACTCAGCGGGGCTGATGCCGTTATCGTGGGAGGCTGTGCCCCGGGTGACTGCCACTATGTATCGGGAAACTACAAGACCCGGAGGAGGATTACGGCATTGAAGACTATCCTTAAAACTCTGGGACTTGATGATGACCGTGTCTGGC
>CAYOHA010000100.1:0-8837 GCA_964403625.1 uncultured Dehalococcoidales bacterium
CACTATGAAAGTAGTCTCTCTTCTAATACCCAACCGACAAATCTTTGACAGTAACCCCAAAAAGATTGAGTTTCCATACCGATAAATATTAGGTTATACTTAATGATTAAGGAGAATAGGAAAATGTCTGAAAGAAAATACGACCACCTTTTTACAACAGAAATTATCCACGAAACTACTTATCCGCCATTCAAGAACATGATATTGCATACTCTCGAGAAGAAGGATATTAACTTCCAGATCAGGTTCACACACGTCAGTGTCCCTTTTGAAGGGCTAGAACCTGCCCATTCACACGACTTCGATCAGGTTTTACTTTTGGTGCCCTGTTCGGATGACTTGACAGCTTATGATGCGGAAACCTGGCTTTATTTGGGCAAGGAAGGGGAAAAACATGTGATCGACAGAACAACTGCTGTATATATTCCGGCAGGATTAGTTCACTGTCCGATCATACACAAGAGGGTCGGTACTCCCTTTTTCTTCGTGAATTGCCCGATGACTCCCGAATACTCCGTGTTAATAAACGGGAAGCAGGCGGGCTTTATTGATCTAAAACTCATTCCGCAAAACAAGGATAAATAAAAAGTATAAGCCCGCTAAATAGGTAGAAGTACACTTACACTAGACTCATTGTAAGGATAGCAGATAGTTACCCTGTTATAATATCTCGTTAAAGCATACCAGCGTATTTTAATATCAACAGTGCTCTAAAGGTCAGGTCATATTTCCATCGGTTATTTTTCCAGCTATCTTCTAGAGCCAGACCAACATAGACGCTCCAATTCTGAAAAGAGCGGGCATATGGCTTGACAGGGAAAAAACCATTACCTTCCTGAAGTATTTCTTTCAAATGATTTACCTGTTGGGTGAGAGCCGGTATCTGCTTTACGATACCCATTCTGGCAAAGAGTTCCATGGTATGCAACCACCAGAACCAGTCTCTAGGCTGCAGATTGCGCGGAGACTGTTTTAAGTCCCGGGGACTTATTCCAGCCGGGGCAACGAGTTGATTTTCGCATTTTATATAAATATCCGGTATCTGTGATAACTCAATGAGATGTTCTATGGCTTTGACTATAGATTTAGTATTTGTATTATTCCGCCAGCCTTTCGTAAACGCCAGCAATTTAAGATTGTACAAGTCTGGAAGCGGGATACCCTTATTAAAGTACAGCTTGTTCTGATATGTGCCGGTTATGTCCTTAATAGAAGGTATCTCCATTACCCCGTTAACATAATTGAGCGTTCGTTGAATTTCAGTCTTGATAAAAGCATGTTCTTCGATGCCAAAATATGAAAAAACTACCGCGCTGACATTGTCCGGTCCGAATAATCCGATCTCAGGTTCATAAACTTTTGACCATTTCCAGGGGTCGGGACACCAGTTATCCTTCAGTAAAGCATTCAAACCTTTTTCGACCACGGGAGAAGTTGCAGGTACTCCCATCTCCGATAGAAACCGTAAAGCTGCTTCAGCTCCGGTATTATAGAGTTTTAGCTTTGCATTCGGTATCCAACCGGCATGAAAGTTCGGTCCCAGGTAGCCGTCGGATTTCTGCCAAGTAAAGACATATTTCACTCTCTTATCATCAAGTATCTCATCAAGATATTCCGAAATATCAGGGCTCTCTTCGAGGATTTCCTTCCTGACCCTATATCTAGTGGATGCACAGGCTTCTTTAGTTAAGACTTTGAGGACTTCGTTATTCATATCTAATACTCTTTTTGCCATAATACACATGAACCAACTAACTACTTAAGCCTCTGTAGTTCAGCCTGCTTCAACACCCTCATTGCCTTCAAAGTTACCCACTTGTTGGGTTTGTTTATAGTACCGTATTTGATCCACCATTTATGCGAGTAACCATAATTCTTCTCTAACAACCATCTGCCATTCTCATCCTGTTTGCTTCTTATCAACTCCAGGGTATTTACCAGTCTGGGGTCGGCACCGTATCCCAATGAAGTCAAGGCCTCTGCCACCTGGAGGAGGTCCATGCCTACCACAGGAAAATGGAATTTCCACCACCGGCGGTCGGGTTTTGGTGCTGTTTCGCCGGGGAAATCCGCGGTTGAGGGGTCAGCATTGAAGAAATAATTAACTCCAGCCTCAATAGCCTGCTTGACCAAGGGGGAACGTCGTTCTCTGGGCAAATGGGAAAAGGCAAGCATCACTTTCGCACCAGCCCATGCACAGTGAGTCATCCGGCGACAGGAAAAAAGCGGTCCGGTTATGTTGGAGAAAGGAAAAAGCTTGCCAGAACTGCTGTCTGCTGTGGCTAAACCTTCTCTGGTCACCTTTATAGGCAAATCCTCTCCGGTAACCGTACGGGTGGTCCACTCGTAGGCTGTGTCTAGCCTTTCATCCTTGCAGCCAAGTTCCATCAGCGAAGTCAGCATGCTGCCCTGGAAGCAGTTGAACGTCTTGGTGGCATCACCATTGCTGGAGAACTGGCCTCCCTTTGCTAGAGCGTGGTTCAGTAAGTACGAACAGGCGGTGGCAATACGTTTATCCTCCTCTATAGACCCGCCCATTTGCGCGAGCGAAATGATTGACCAAGACGTGCCCTGGCATTTGGGTGCATAAACATAACCAGGGTGTATCCACCAGCCATCCGGGTTCATATTTTCCAAAATTATGGCGATCAGCCCATCGCGGTGGGCTTTACGCCTGGCGGCTTTTATCTCTTTTTCATCGGCATCGACTATATCCCGCAAAGCCAGGTATCTAACCCCTGGATCATCCGGCTCCAGTAGCCAGTCAGTTGGGTCGGCTTTCAAAAGCCTTTTCCAGTCCTTTTGTTTATCCACTGTATTTCCTCCCAATAAAGCTGGTCAATGCTGAAATTATAGTATAACGACGTTAAGAAGTCTCTGCATTGACCATTAATCCGTGAACCAGAGTCTAAATAAGGCACCTCTACGCTGTCTTTACGAGCCTCGATTTATCGGGACGAAGCAATCTGGCAGGGCAGCCTTAAATCTTGATTAATTACTCGTACCTCATTTGTTTATAAGTTAAATTAGAAGCTTAAACACCACCTTCCAGATCGCCACGCCTGCTTGCAGATTTAGTAAAAAAGGCTTTTTCGTCTTAAAACTGATATTTCTAAGCTTGTTTTATAAAAATCCTTGAGATACAACCTTAAATAATACATAATAATTGGTATGGATATTAATCCCGTGACAGAAACAGAAAGGGTAGCTGACGCTGAATTTTTCTACGGTCTGTATAATGGAGTGTTTAAGCCTCAACTGGTTAAGGTTGCTATCCAGTTGGGATTCTTCGACCCCCTTGCCGTACAATCCCTTAATGCTCAAGGATTAGCTAAAGCACTCGAAGCAGATATTGCTGGAGTCGAGAGACTGGCAGACGACCTCGCTGCGATCGGTCTGATTGAAAAGTCTTCAGGATTATATTTATTTACCAATACATTACCCCTTAAACTCTTCCCGTCTTTTGAATTACTTCGTTTGAACAAGCGTAAAATTAGTAATATATAGCCGAAAATCATATAAAGAGAATGTAATGATTATTGTACTATTAGCCTTTATGGTCTTTCTGGCTGTTATCCTTGCCCTCTGGGAAATCCAAATCGAGGGTAAGGATGGCTGGGCATCGAAGCTACCTTGCTGGCGCATAGAAAAGGAATTGCTTATCAAGTTGACGCGTGGACTCCCCATAACCGGCTACCACATATATATGACACTATTCCTGATTACTATAGTCCACTTACCGTTATTTTTTATTCCCTGGAGCTGGCAACTAGAGAGTCTGCTACTTGGTTTCTATGTTGGCATGGTCTTTCTCGAAGACTTCTTATGGTTCGCACTGAATCCACACTATGGGCTCAGAAGTTTCCGTAAAGGAAATATCTGGTGGCATAAACAATGGTGGGGACCTGTTCCTGCTTTGTACTGGTTTTTACTCATTATCGCCATTATACTAATTTACTTCGGAAGAACGGCTATCTGAAATTGAGACAAAAAGCGTTCAAAACAGTGACCAAGGTCAACAATCTAGCAAGAGGTTGATTATTACTTAATCGACCGGTATAATCAAATAAGCAAACTAGAAACGGAGGATTGTACAATGCCAGTTAACTTAAAAGTAAATACCCATGACTCTTTAACAGAGGTATTAACAAAATTGATAGGAAACAGAGTCGAATTAGTTTTGAGATCGGACCGGTCATACAGCGGTAAGCTTACAATGGTTGGTGATGGTGTCGTGACCGTGTCCGAGTTGTCCGGGAAGGAATTTTACGATGCTGTCATAGCCCTATCGGATATAGTAGCTGTTGAAGTTAGGGTACGAGACCGATAATCAATTATCATATTTGCGATGTATTAACCACTCGCCTATTACTTTTATAGTAGGGTGGACGAATTATGCCCGTGAGTAACGCCGTAGTGAGGAGCAACGACAGCCTCGGTTACACGCGCGACGGTCTGAATACCCGCAATGGCACTACGACTCCAGCCAAAATCAGTTTGCAGCGGTCTAAGGAAGAGACAGAACTGATGTATAGTGCTCGGCATAAACCAGGTTTGCCATGAAGGAAGCGGTTACCACATTCCAATCGTAGAAGTAGCGACGATGTAAGATTGCTTTATTGTCGAAAGCACTCAACCTCATATTAAGATAAGGACTTTCCCTTTGAATGTGATAATTTCTTTTGTAGGCTGTGTATCGCTGGCACTTAATTTAGTAGAATGACGACGGATAATAGGATAGTGGTAAACAAGCGTTTCTTCAAGCAAAGGTCTCGTAAATACAAAATACTCTTTCCTCTATTAGCTTGTGTACGAATTCTTTAAATCACTGTCTTATACTATACTTTCTTTATCAAACATTTGGTCTAATTAGTCTCTGAATTGAGTTCCCCTTTTGTCAGTGATAAAATCAAATTTTGTTACTTGCCATCACAGCAGCAAATGAGTATAGGTAATGCTTGTCTCATATTGAATATCGAGCATAGAAACCGGTTAATCACTTTGAATCAAAATTCTAATAAACAAAGAGTCACACGTAATTGGACCGAGGGTAGTATCGATGGCAACCTCTGGTCTTTATCTTGGCCTATAGCTGTGGGTTCAATATTCAACACTGTAGGCCCTACCATCGATATGATATGGGTAGGGAAACTAGGAGCAGCCTACCTGAGAATACAATTTGGAGGTATAGCAGCGTAGTCCTTCCGCATGGTGAATGACAGTATTATGCAGCCCTCCGGAGAATCCAGAATAGCGATGGGGATAGCTGTAGTCTTCAGGCTTTTCCACATTGTTCTTTGTCCCTTCCTAGTTTTCGGTTGGTGGATATTTCCCCAATTAGGAGTAAGCGGTGCAGCGGTGACAAATGTTGTTGCTCAGAGTCTGGGAACCATTCTCGGATTATGGATTTTACTGACGGGTCGCTCACGTTTGCACTTGACGTTCAGGAATTTCCGTATTGACGGAAATATCATATGGCGTCTGGTAAAGATTGGCTTTCCGGCATCTATTATGGGAATGGAGAGAAGCTTTGCCAGCCTTTTTCTGGTGTGGTTTGTGGCCCCTTTTGGTACTGTAGCTGTAGCTGCCCACTCTCTAATGCAACGGTTAACCCCGTTTCTGCATATGCCTGGCATGGGTTTTGGTCATGGAGCTGGTGTGCTTGCCGGACAGAACCTGGGGGCTGGTCAACCCAAGCGGGCTGAGAAGACAGCGTGGATGGCTGTGGGCTTGATCACTGGCGGTATGCTTATTTCCAGCTTAGTTATCCTAATCTGGTCTGAGCAGATAATCGGTATTTTTAGCGCCAAAGCTGAGCTAGTCAAGGTAGGCAGTATCTTCCTCAAGATAGAAATAGTAAATTGCATATTCTTCGGTCTGGCAATGGGATTTCAGCAAATCTTGAACGGAATTGGTGATACACTGATACCAATGTTCACCCTCCTGTTCACCGTATGGGGAGTACAAATACCATTAGCTTACTTTCTGCCAAAGTCGGCCGCACTCGGTGTCTATGGAGTACGCTGAGTAATGACAACTGCCCTTGTCTTGAGGGGAATTATCTACGCTATTTACTTTAATACAGGGCGTTGGAAACAAAAGCAAGTCTAAAATATCGTTAAACTCTAATAAGATAAGCTGTCAATGCCTATGGGTGAATATATCTTTATGATATAATTTCGGTATTGACGTTCAATATACTAGCACACTCATCTAATTTCCATAAGCATCTAACGAAGGCTATAGAGGAGTGAACGCTGTGGAAAAACACCAAGACTGGAAGAAGGTTTTAATGGCAGATCCGACTGATTGGCTGTTAGAGCCAGATGATCCCGGGGTAAGGTATCTGGCTTTACGAGACATCGTTGGAGCCAGTGAAAATGAAATGAAGACCGCCAGGGTAAAAGCTCACCGTGAGGGACCGATTGCCCAGATATTGAATAATATGAACCCGGAAGGCTACTGGGTAAGACCAGGCCCTGGTTACCGCCCCAAATTACTGAGTGGTGTGCATTCTATCAACTCACTGGCCCAGCTGGGCGCCTCTATCGAGGAGGATAAACGAATCGGCATTGCTTGCTCCTACCTGCTGGACCACGCTCTGGCGAAGGGAGGACAGTTTTCAGCCAATGGGAATGCTATAGGTACGTTTAGTTGCTTACAGGGTACTATGTTAACCTCATTGCCAGATTTAGGATTCAAGGACAGTCGGCTGGAGGTTGCTTACGATTGGATGGCACGGACAGTAACCGGGGAAGGTTTGCCTAAAAAAATAAACCGCGATGGTTTAAACTCTGAAGAAGGCAGTTCTGCGCCGTTCGGCTATATAAAACATATTACCGGTCCCCGATTTGCCTGCAGCACAAATAAGAATCTACCCTGTGGCTGGGCAGGAGTGAAAGCAATGATGGCTTTTTCCCGCCTGTCAATTGAGCGTAGGTCTGTCCTGATTAAGCGGGCTATCGAGAGTGGGGTAGAGTTTTTCTTAAGCGGCGACCCCTCAACCGCCGATTTTCCCGGTCACAAAATAGGAATACCGGACAAAAGGTGGTGGCAATTCCAATTTCCTGTGTTTATCCCAGATATCCTTAATATTGCTGAGGCTTTTACAGCCTTGGGATACGGCTCCGATCCAAGGCTAGCTAATACATTGAATTTAATAAGGGGAAAACAGGATGAGCATGGCAGATGGTCGTTAGAATATGTTATCCCCAATTATAAAATGTGGGTCAAATACGGCTCCAAAGGCAAACCCAATAAGTGGGTAACCCTGAGGGCACTGCGAGTGCTGAAGCAGGCTGGAGAACAAGAATTTAGATAGGTAGTTGCCTATTATTACTACTGATATTTCTTACCCAGAAGCTAACAAAGATGGATCAGATATGGTCAGTTAAATAATCCCTCTCCTCAGTAGTTCTCCACGGGATGGGCGTTGCTTACCTTTACGGAATTCTTCAATATAACGCTGGAAGTCCCAAGATACCAGAAAGCTTTCTGCTGCTTTCCTTCCTGATTGATAGAGCGCTTCACTCCTTTCCTGCGTAATATCGAATTCCGTAGTACCAACACCCAATGTCGGAATCGGAATAGTACGCACGTATTGGGCACTGCTGATATACCTAGCGTCTTGGGCTTCCA
The DNA here is from genome assembly GCA_964403625.1 of uncultured Dehalococcoidales bacterium. GTDB lineage: Bacteria > Chloroflexota > Dehalococcoidia > Dehalococcoidales > UBA2162 > CAYOHA01. The sequence goes on from CAYOHA010000100.1 coordinate 7,639, forward strand.
TCATGGTGCTGAACAGGCTAGTCAATAAAGTAATTGGCCCCGATATCTGATGCCGAACCTCTTCTTTCTCCTCAGGCTCAACTAATTTAAACCCAAATGTTGGCCATTCCGGTACGCCCTGAGAATCAAATAACCAGACCGGGAAATTACTTAAAACGCCCCCATCAACAATATAGGTATCTTCTTCTTTACCATCTTCTTTCTTATATTTCAGCTTTACCGGTTCATAGAAGAAAGGAATACTCATACTCATTCGTACTGCAAGGGCAACATCCAGTTCTTCTGGTTTGATACCATAGACTCGGATGTCCTGAGGTAAGGCAAGCATTCGCCCCCTCGAAATGTCAGAGGCAATAACCCTCAACTTGAACTTGTACCGGTCGTCATCCTCAAACTCTTTAATTATCAGCTTACCGAAGGTATCCTTGTTCTTTGCTTTCATTAAGTCTCTCAGCCAGTTCTCCAGAAACTTGCCCTCATATATTCCCTTTTGGAAAATCAGACTTGCCAGAGGACCAATATACTTAATTCTGTCCAACAATTCGGTATCTTTGAACTTATTATAGTCAAGTTGCATCATTATGTTTTTCAGTTCAGAAGATGTATAACCGGCTGCCAGCAGAGCTGCTACAATAGCTCCTGCTGAAGTACCAGCTAGATTTGACCATTGATAGCCACGCTCTTCAATAACAGCCGCCGCTCCTACAAGACCTATCCCTTTGACACCACCCCCTTCAAAGACAGCATCTATCATCATTTTGTTTTCACTCATAAGATTACTCCTTTCGATCTCGATATTTCCTGATTAGGGGGCAATACAATGATAGGTCTGTGGTCAAGAATATATAGGAAAAAAATTACGATAATATAAACATATTAGAACACTAGGTAGAAAACCTGTCAATAGAAATTATTGTAACTAATTTCAAGCGCATGGTAGTATTTATTCTGATGAAGTGTTATATGGTATATAAAATTCTACTTGAAGTTCATTGACAATTTTGGTAGTTGAAAGAAGTAGGTACGCCATTATTACATACTAACTATTAATCATTATTTTATACATATCCGGTATGAAAAGACACAGGAAAGGCGATTGACGATTAAAGAATTTTTAAGACAGCTGGGAATTGAGATATGCATTGAAATTGACCCTGATATTTTAGCTCCTGAAGAACGTATAAGAGCCTTTTGTCTAG
>CAYOHA010000101.1:0-8825 GCA_964403625.1 uncultured Dehalococcoidales bacterium
CTCCCGCCTGCCAAAGTCTTGTACGGCGGGCAGGTCGCTACGCTCCAGCATGACAGTTTGGCGATTGGCTTATTACCAAGTTCTGCTTGACGCTACAGTATAAAGAAGTATAGTATAAGTTTAGTGTTGTCAACACTATAAGCAATAAGCAACTCAATTTTATCCATCGACATATACAGAAAGACTATATGACCGTTCAAATAACTGCAGAACCTACTCCCGTCTCTGGAGAGTCCAATGATATTATCCTGCGAACCATCGGTTTAACCAAACGTTTTGGTAAGCTTGAAGCAGTCAAGGACCTTAATCTTGAGCTTCGCCGGGGTGAGGTTTTTGGATTTCTGGGACCAAACGGAGCGGGCAAAAGTACTACGGTTGGTATGATACTGGGGCTGGTTACTCCTACAGCCGGCAGTATCGAACTGTTTGGTCTTAAGATGAAAGGTAACCAGTGGGCTACACTTCGGCGTGTTGGAGCAGTTATCGAGGAACCTGCATTTTATCCTTACCTATCCGGATGGGATAATTTGGAGGCGCTTGCCAGAGCTATAGGTGGTATTCCGGAGTTCAGAATAACAGAGGTACTCGAACGGGTCAACTTGCTGGACCGCTGCAGAGACCGATATAGCCATTACTCGATGGGAATGAAGCAAAGGCTAGGGATTGCCTCAACGTTACTCCGTGATCCAGAACTTATTATCCTTGACGAACCTACTAGCGGTCTAGATCCAGCTGGAACAAAAGAAGTACGCGACCTAATTCCCAAGCTAGCTCATGAAAAGAGAGCTGTTTTTCTGTGCAGCCATCTGCTTCATGAGGTTGAACAGGTTTGTGATAGAGTAGCCATAATAAAAGAAGGTGTCATGCTTGCTTGCGCTCCAATTCACGAGCTACTTGCACAAGGACAGATGCTTCAAATTAAAGTAGATGACCTTGAGCAGGCTACCACCATTCTTAATAGTCAGCCCTGGATAGAATCGGTGAAAAGGGAAAACGATGTCCTGATTGTGAAAGCGCCTCAAGATAGTGCCTCGCGGGTAAATAAGGTTTTAGCTGAGCATAATATCTTCGCTTCGGAGTTAATAAATCGAAACCTCAGCCTGGAGAGTGTATTTTTACAGTTAACAGGCGGTGAAAGCGGTGATTAGACTAATCAATGCCGAGCTCTTCAAGCTAAGGAAACGGCTTATGACCAGAGTACTTCTATTTGTGCTGGTCGGTATAACGATTGTTCTCTATTTACTATTACTAGCTATATCCAAAGTGACTTTCCCCGACCCTGAAGTGGCAATGAGCAATGGCATTGGAGCCATAGAGAATCTACTGGGGTTGCCACTTGCCTTACCTTTTGCCCTGTCCATATTGTCCTCTTTTGGTGGCGTTCTGGCGGTAATCCTAAGCGCTAGCTCTATTGGTAATGAGTACAACTGGCGTACGATAAGGACTATGCTCATTTGTAGTGAAGGCCGCCTTAAGCTTCTTGGCGCCAAGCTGGTATCAGCGAGCATTTTTATTCTAATAGGTATGGTCGTCGGTCTGGCTGTGGGCTTCGTGATGAGTATGATTACTACGGCCATCGGCGGGTATGCATTTGACTTTAGTTTTGCTAATGGTGAGTACCTATGGGACCAGTTCGTTCAATTCTGGCGTACATTCTATGTGTTAATTCCTTACGCACTGCTCGGCTTCCTTTTTGCTATAGTCGGACGCTCGGTCATGCCGGGTATTGCTCTGGGTATAGGGGTATTCTTTCTGGAATCCATTGTTACTACCTTTATGTTCCTTGCCGGTGGCTGGATATCCGAAATACCTAAATACCTACTCACGGTCAATGTCAATGCGATCACGTCTATGAGTGACCTTCCACAAGGTATCAGAGCGGGGATGGCAGCTAGAATTTCTAGTCAGCCGCCCGAAATATTCCACGCTTTTATTACTCTTGCCATCTATAGCCTGGTCTTCATTGTAGTTGCTTTTTACCTTTTCCGTAAGCGCGACGTAACTAGCTAAAGCTGATTTTCGAACAAATAGCTACTCATAAAAAACTCTATGTCTTTTTTCAAAACCGGAAATTACCTCTTGACAAAGGCAAAACAGACACTTATAGTATAGTATTAAACGTTGTCTGTGTGCAGTTAGCCCGATTCTATATAAATCAGGAGATGGCGAATATAAGGTATGAATAAGTTAGGATTGCGCACGATTAGGTTAGCTGCATTAGCTCTCATCACTTTACCGGAGCCGGTCACGACGGGCATTGGGGTAGCGGCTCTGGTAGGGACTTGCTTTCTGGCAAAGAAACGAGAAGACAAAGTATTAAAGCGTTTTAAACAGGTTTTAAGAGACCATCTCACTCAAACGGGACGTCTTGAATGCGTTATGCCCATAAGTCACCATCAGGAAGAAAGGGATGAACAACATATTCTTAATCTTAATACCGGAGTAATGGTAAATAATTACATATCCGAAAATCGTTTTGAAACCGGAACACAAAAAAAGTTTGAGTATCACAGTGTGTACATACCTCTGCGCGAACGATATATTGGTGCTAGAAGTTATCTTCAATCCTTGGGTCAAGAGTCTCTCGATAAATATGCCCCCCGTAATCATGAGATAATACCACCCGAGAAAGTGATACACCATAAGCTGGATATTTCACAAGTTTCACGACGCTACCAGATTAAAAAACCTGCGCAAACATTGAACCGTCAAAGAGGACTCACCATAACTTGTGTTTATGATTACCTCCAGAGTTCACCAAAGTATGCAACGAGTCTTGCTGTTGGGCGGTAGGATCGATTAAGGTAGACAGCTGTCCTCAATTTATAACATAGCTAAGTTTCTGTATTTCCACAGATATAGCATCGCCGTTAGGCTTATAAATCTGTATTTATTTGACCTCTATTCCTAGACCTGATAATATCATACCTAAAAAGGAATGAACAGCATCCGCTTTTTACGTTTAAATAAATTAGTTACAGGCTATCAAAGGTTCACATCTTATCATCTCATTTTCTCTTTAGTTTACCATTTACAATCAAACGTCCGATATTATGGATGTTATTTTTTGATGGTCGGAAAGGAGCTTTCTTTTGATATCTGATGAGATATGGCAATATCTCTTTAATCCCAGGTCTGTAGCAGTTATTGGTGCCTCTAATACCCCTGGTAGCTGGGGGGAACGTATTACACGGCATCTTTTATCTTCACGCAGCCGCCCCGTATATGCCGTGAATCCTTCATCTAAAGAAGTCCTGGGACTGACTGCCTATGATAGTATAACTCAAATACCAGATACCATCGAGCTGGCGGTAATTGTTGTCAGGGCAGAGCTGGTAGCAACAGCCCTTCGCGAATGCGTTCAGAAAAATATAAAAGCGGCACTTATTATTTCCGGCGGCTTTCGAGAGACCGGTAAAGACGGAGCTGAACTTGAAACAGAAATTAACGAAATTGCCTGGCGTGGTGGTATCAGATTTATCGGACCCAATACCATGGGACATCTGGATACTTCATCACAACTGAACGCACTCTCCTTTACGGAGAAAACACCCTCGGGTCCAGTATCCCTCCTTGCTCAAAGTGGGAATATGGGTACACGCATAATGAATAATGCTATGCGGTATAGTATTGGTTTTAGCAGGTTTGTTTGCTGTGGAAACGAAGCTGATATATTTCTTGAGGACTATCTGGAATATTTTGCCCGAGACCCAAATACCAAAGTAATTATGCTTTATATAGAAGGCCTGAGAGACGCAAAGCGCTTCTTCAGGCTTGCCAGACAGATTACAGCCATAAAGCCTATCGTGGCTTTGAAATCAGGCAGGACAAAGGGCGCTACTAAAGCTTCCCGGTCTCATGTTGGAGCCTTGACTGGTTCAGATGAAGTCTACACGGCGGCATTCAAACAGACAGGAGTGATAAGAGTTGACGATGATGATGAACTCTGTGATGTCACATTCGCTCTGCTCAACCAGCCATTACCGCGTGGTAAAAAGGTAGGAATATTGACCATGGGGGGTGGTCTGGGTGTGGTGGCGGCTGAAGCTTGTGAAGATGAGGGGCTTGAATTGGCTGAATTGGATCCTTCAACCCTGCAAAAATTAGATACTCTCTTGCCAGCTCGGTGGTCCCACGGTAATCCAGTCGACCTAGTCGGTTCTAATGTGGCTCATAGTGCCGATATTACATCAACACTTTGGATACTGATGGAAGACAAGAATCTGGATGCTGTCATATCGAATACATTGTTGGGACGAATGAACAGGGACCCGCGTTTAAATCCTGACGCAGGAAAGTCTGATCCTTACATGGAGACAGAAGAGAATAATATAAGACATTTTCACCAACGGGTAAAGAAATACGGTATACCATTATTCATGGTAGGATCACTACCACAATTTCCAGGGGAACTGAGTGCTCACGCTCTCTATCATAAGATGGGGCTTCCTATCTATACCCAACCTCAACAAGCTGCCAGAACATTGCGGCACCTTAACTGGTATCGCCATTACCTTGAAACAAGAGAGTGACACCTCTAAAGGTATACTATAATTCGGAAAAGTTCCTTGCTTAATGCTAATTTCTGAATTATTATTAAGATGTAATAAGCCCCTGTAGCTCAGGTGGATAGAGCACCGGCCTCCGGAGCCGGGAGCGGGCGTTCGAGTCGCCCCAGGGGTGCTTCTATCAAAGACGACTCCAACATAAAAACTATCTCAATAATATTATTAGATTTATCTCAGAGTTATGGCTTACTTTGTAACTCGGATATAGCAAACCATGGTCCGTCAATATCGGATGCCAGCTTACCTCCGGGGCAGATAACAAGACACTCTCTACAGCTAGGGCACACCTTGGAGGCTACCTCTGGAAGGAAAGCAACATCCCTTTCTACACCCCTACCTATGAAGCCGATAGCATTGGCTTTCTTAACCTCTGCACAATAGCGGACGCATAGGCCACAGAGTACACAACCTCTATTCTCACCTGGAAAACGCGACTTTTTAGCGCCATACCTCTTGGCAAGGGTTTCTACTGGTCCTGTAGGACAGAAAGGCAGAAGTAACTCTAAAATCATTCGGCGAATTTTAGAGAGTCGTTCGGTTTCTGTTTTTACCTTCAAACCATTTTCTACCTGGTAGACACAGGATGCTACCAGTCTCGTTCGACCATTCCTTCCTATTTCTACAGTACACAGTCGGCAAGCTCCGTACGGAGCTAACCTTTCATCGTAACAAAGGCTTGGGATTTCGATACCTGCTTTCCGTGCAGCCTGAAGAAGGGTCATTCCCTCCTGAGCTTCAATAGATTTGCCATCGATTTCCAATTTTATTCTGTCCATATTATCCTCGCCTTCCCCGTGTTACTTTAGTGCCGATAGTAGACACAGGCACTGGCTCACCTGAGAGCTTTACTACTGCCCCGAACCGAGATGGGCAGACTTCAAAGCAAGTCCCGCACTTTGTGCACTTCGCCTGGTCAATTACATGAATAATATCCTTACCACCGATAATTGCCTCAACCGGGCAGTTCCTTGAACAGATAAGGCATGCTCTGCATTTTTCAGGAAGAATATAATAAGAAATCAGATCTCGACATATGCCTGCAGGGCAGCGCTTTTCACGGATGTGTGCTTCGTATTCATTTCTAAAATACTTTATTGTGCTAAGTACTGGATTAGCCGCCGTAGTGCCAAGGGCACAGAGAGAAGCATCCTGCATTGTCTCAGCTATCTCTTGGAGAAGTTCGATATCCTGTTCTTCACCTTTCCCGCTACAGATTCTATTCAATATGACGAGGAGTTGTCTTAATCCCTCCCGGCAGGGGGCACACTTTCCACATGATTCTTCACATAGGAAATTGACAAAGTATCTAGCGATATCAACCATACAGGTGTCCTCATCCATGACAATCATTCCACCCGAGCCCATCATTGAGCCGATTCTAGTAAGCTCATCAAAGTCAACAGGCGTATCTAACAAGCTCTTCGGGACACAGCCCCCCGATGGCCCGCCGGTTTGAACGGCTTTGAACTCTTTGCCTTTCGGAATACCGCCGCCAATATTAAAGATGATTTCTCTAAGAGTAGTCCCTAGAGGTACCTCGACTAAACCGGTGTTGTTGACCTTCCCGACCAGTGAAAATATCTTTGTCCCTGGATTATTTTTCGAACCTATACTCTTAAACCAATCGACACCTTTATTGATGATAAGAGGTACATTCGCCCAGGTCTCGACATTATTCAGATTGCTTGGCTTTCCTTCGATACCGCTGACGGCAGTACGGATATATTTTGGTCGTGGTTCTCCTACCATTCCTTCAATTGCTGTCATCAAGGCACTTGATTCTCCGGATACGAAAGCTCCAGCACCTCGGTGTACCTCGACATCAAAATCGAAACCCGAGCCTAAAATATTTTCACCTAGAAGTCCATATTCCCGGGCTTGCTCAATAGCTATGGCGACGTTTTGTGCGGCTAGAGGGTATTCCTGGCGGACATAGACAAAGCCCTGATTGGAACCAATGACATAAGCCCCGATAATCAACCCTTCCAGCACGCTGTGTGGGTTTCCTTCCAGCAGGCTCCGGTTCATAAAAGCTCCCGGGTCTCCTTCATCGGCATTGACGATAACGTATTTTGGTTCTCCAGGTGCGTTGCGGCTTGTTTCCCACTTTATCCCTGTAGGGAACCCACCTCCACCCCTGCCCCGCAGGTTAGCGTCCTTTATCATCTGCAAAACCTTGTCACGGCCAAGCTCAAATAGAGCCTTGACGAGAGCAGAATAACCACCTAAAGCAATATAATCATCAATACTCTGAGGGTTAATAAGCCGGTTATTACCAAGAAGGACACGAGTTTGGCTTTTATAGAATGGTATCTCAGAATCATGAACGATACGTTGAGCAGTCTTGACATCCTGATAAAGCAAACGGTCAACCAACCTATTTTCAATTATGGTTTGGGAGAGAACCTCGGGGACATCCTTACTGCTCACGCCCAGATAGCATGTTTCTTGAGGGAAGATAACAACTATCGGTCCACGCTCGCAAAAACCAGGGCAACCAGTGGGTCGAACGCTAACCTTTTTCTGAAGCCCTTGTTTTTTAATTTCATGGGTGAAGGCATTGATAACATCTTCGGCACGGTACGCTTGGCACCCTGTACCCGAGCAAATTGTCACACAAGGTAGATTAGAGTCACGATTAGAGGTTAATTTTTGTCTTAATTTCTCCAAATCTTCCGGAGATTCTAGTCTCGTCATAATTCCATCTCCTATCTATTCATAGCTAGCAGCGATTTGCCTGAGCTGTTCTACTGATGGATTACTGAAGTAATCATTATCTACCGCCACTACTGGTCCTAAAGCGCAACAGCCCAGGCAGTTCACCGTGTTCAGGGTAAATTTTTGTTCCGGGTCAGTCTCCCCAGGTTTAATTTTAAGAATATCCATCACCTTCTCCAGAACACGCGGTCCGCCTCGGACCTGACAGGCAGTCCCGAGGCATACCTGGACCCCATGCCGGCCCCGAGGAGTAAGACTGAATGCTTTGTAGAAAGTTGCAATGTGGTAGATTTGAGACCACGGAACACCCAATCTATCGGAAATCCATATCAAAGAAGACTTAGGCAGCCAATGATTCTGTGCTTGGATATCAAGAAGAATCTGTATTAGATATTTTTTATCACTCTGATATTTATCTACAATCTTTTCGATATTACTTAGCTCTTGGATTATTTGCCTGATAGATTCTTCCTTTTTACTGATTTGTCTTAACGCTTCAGCATGACGCTTAGCTTCGAGTTCGAGATTCTTTAACTCAAGTCCTAAGGGAGGTTCATCAAGGCCAAGTGAATAATATTCACTAAGAAGTTCCAATCCCTTCAGTAGAATGTCACTCTTACTAAGATTGGAATTCTGCTGTAGACGGGATAAGACTTGATTCTGTTCTTCACTTAATCTGATCCCCGCATACTTAGGCTTGCTTCTTGCTTTTCTCATCTTGGTCCCTTTCGTTTTACCGTTTTACATGAATTGAAACTACTTAAGATTATTACTAAATACCAGTTTTGTCAAACACGATTAATGCTATTTTTTAGGATGTCTAAAAATGGAGGTTGAAATTACCGCTGGGGACTTTGGATAAGTAAATTAACAAGAAAGTAGCTTTTTGGATTACCCTGTCTCAAATTCTTGCTAACAGAGTTATAGCAGCTTAACAGTAGTTCATCAACCCTATCCCCTGTATCCCCTTCCCCTTACCAAGGGGAAGGGGAGGATATTTGAAAGAGGGGCTGGTGCCCCTCTTAAACGCCCTGTTATTTTACTCTGGGAGAGTCAAAGAGAGGCAGAGCCTCTCTTACTAAAAATCTCGGGGATAATGGGGGTAAGGGTGTTAATGATTGGATTGAAAAACCAAGAATCTGAAGTTAAAATCGAAGTTTTTGAAAATTAAACAGCCTAAATTTTTTATAGAGAGGTATGATCATACCGGTGACTATTCAACTTGCATCAAAGTATAGCTATAGTGTATCATTTTTCTAAATAGTGGTGGTTGTTTTATAGGCTGCACATAAGTCTTTTCCCACAATACTAATTAGAGGTCTAATGTGTTAAATACAAATAAACTTGTCGAGATTAGATGGCACGGTCGAGGTGGGCAGGGTGCAGTTACCTCTGCTGAGTTACTGGCAAAGGCAGCTATCAGTGAGGGTAAGTTTGCTCAAGCTTTTCCCAGTTTTGGTCCGGAGAGAAGAGGGGCACCTGTTTTAGCTTTTGATAGAATAAGCAATGAAGAGCCAATCAGGGTAAGGGCTGAAATCG
>CAYOHA010000102.1:0-8725 GCA_964403625.1 uncultured Dehalococcoidales bacterium
TTTCGGTAGTGTGGCGGAGCATGTACTGCATAGGCTTCATAAAACTACTCTATTTCTTGCAACACCACAAGAATAACCCAAGCGTTTGTCAGCGTTCCAGTAATGGAAATGTGTTGAAAAGCGAAGATTCGGGTATTGACAATTACTTATGTTTCATATAATATACTTTTACAATTTCGATCTACCCCTGTTTAGAACTACTAGGCAGGGATACGTAGAGGATAAAGGTATCTGACATCCATTTATGGTTGGGAGATACCTTTTTTATTTGGAAGGCGTGATTGATGTCTTAATTTATGTTTGCGCTAATCAGAAATAATCTAAGGAGGAGTAAAGCAGAATGAAGCTGTGAACTGTGTTTACGCCAATCTAAAATAAAATTTGGGGGTAGGAAATGAAAAAGTTCTTAAAAAAGCCTTACTCCTCGGTAGGTCATCTTCCAGTCACGGCAGAAAATGAAAAGAGATTATGTTTTAACCATTCCCTTAGTCTTGCCAGTACGTGAAAACAGTCTTCTTATCTTTCCTGCGGCCTCATATAAACCACCCGGCAACAGTAAAACTATAATAACAAAGAGAGCACCGAATATTACAACGTGGACTTCACCTAAAGTCAAAGAAAATACACGCTGAAGTACTACAAATATTGCAGACCCGATTATAGGTCCGATGATGGTGCCTACACCTCCAATGAACGTAACGAGCACGGGATTAAATGCCCAGTCAAGTTCAAAGGTTGTGTAATAGTAGTATGAAGCGTAGTAGTAAGCAAAAATACCCCCAGCCAAACCTGCAAATAAGGAACTGATTATTAGTGCAATGACTTTATGCTTGAATACATTGATTCCTGAAGATGCGGCTGCTCTTTCATCTTCGCGTACGGTTAACATCCCCAGTCCCAATTTTGAATTCAGCAATAAATAAACAGTCAAACAGACCAGAATGGCGAGCGCCATAGCCAAGTAATACTTTGGGGTCACAGAGTAATTAGCAAGCTGGCTGGCAGACATGAAGCTAACTGTTGGAAAAACGTTACCAATGGTGACTCTCGCTATTATGGCGAGGCCGAGAGTACCGATAGAAAAATAGATCCCTTTAAGACGCAGAGCCGGGAGGCCGATAATAACCGCCAGTATTACTGCAGCCAATCCGCCAGCTGGAAAGGCAAGATAAAACGGAGTCCCCGTTTCCCATAGCATACGCGTACATAAGGCGCCGATGCCAAAGAAGGCACAATGCCCAAGACTAATCTGCCCAGTGTACCCGCCCAGGAGGTTCCAACTCTGTGTAAGACCGATATACAAAAAGACTTGCAAGAGTATGTCCAAGATATCAGTTCTGTTAATTACCGATGGTAATATGGCCAAGATAATAATTGTTAATCCAAATACGGAAAATTTTGCCCATTTCTTGAATGTCATATTCTATCTGGCTTTCTTCGCGAACAATCCTTCTGGCCTTAACATCAATATGAGTAAAAACACAACCAGACCGACAACTTCGCGGTAGGATGGTCCGATGAACATTACGCTTACCGCCTCCACGACCCCCAGCAGAATACCGGCGCTAAACACTGCGCCTATTTGCCCTAACCCCGCTAAAACCAGGACAATAAGGCTTTTATTGGTCCACTCCACTCCGATGTAAGGGTTAATGGCGTAATTCACGGCAGCTAACGTAGCGGCAACAGCCGCCAGAGCTGCCCCCATAGCAAATGAAACAAAATAGGTCTGTTTAATATTAACGCCCATCAGGGCGGCAGCTTCCCAGTCTTCCGAAGTTGCCCGTATTGATTTACCGAAGTAGGTCTTGTTAAGCAATAGATTTAATCCGAGTATTACAATTAGAGCCAAGACAATTGCGCCTATACCTACATAGGGTATTCTCACTCCGTAAACGTCGAGTACGCCTCCTGAATAAAATGTGGAGACGGACCGTTCGTCTCCGGTCCATAAAATAACCGCCAGATTATTCAGTAACAACATTAATCCAAAGCCGATCAGGAGAGAGTTTTTTATACGGTCACCTTCAGGAAGCTTGACGGTATGAGAAAAGACCAGCCAGTAGAGGATGGCCCCAATGACAAAGAGAAGAATGATAACTAGAGGAAGAGATATAAGCGGGTCCAGATTGGACAGAGAAAAAGCCCAGAAGACAGCGTAAGCGCCTATCATTATTAATGAGCCATGAGCGATATTCAACATTTTCATGACGCCGAATACCAGGGAGAGACCGACTGCGGCCAGCCCGTATAAAGCGCCGTTAGTAATGCCATAGGTTATAACTTGTCCTGGAACTTCAAATCCCATTCAATATAATCCTTCAGTTAAATCCCCGTTCCAATTAACTTTGATAAAAGCCGCTTCTAATATGGAATTTCTTCTCCGAGATAAGCTTCAATAACCCGTTTATCATTAACTACTTGCTTCGGAGAACCTTCAGCTATCTTCTGCCCTGTATTAATTGCTATCATCCGGTCGCTTAGACCTAATACCGCCTTAACTATATGCTCTACCAACATTATCGTTATCCCGGAATCTCTTATTTTACGCACCAGCGCCATGGCACTTTCCATTTCGGTTGGATTGAGGCCGGCCATGACTTCATCGAGCAACAATATCTTGGGCTTGGTAGCCAAGGCCCGAGCGACTTCAAGCCTTTTACGGTCAGGTAGAGTAAGGTTCTTGGCCATAAGATCTTTCTTGGCTTTTAAGCCAACATATTCCAGGATTGTCTCGGCTTCGATAGCGGCAGTCTTTAGTTTGGGAGCGCACCTATCCCCGTACAATCTACCAGCCATGGTATTTTGCAGCGTAGTCAGATAAAGAAAAGGTTTGACCAACTGAAAAGTCCTAGCGATACCATGACAACATATCTGATGGCAATGGCCCCCGGTAATATCATGGCCCATGAAGTGGATTTTGCCGCTATCCGGTTTCATGAACCCGGTTATCAAATTAAACAATGTCGTCTTGCCTGAACCGTTCGGGCCAATGATGCCCAGTATCTCACCCTCATTGAGCTCAAGGCTAAAATGATTGATGGCCATCAAGCCACCAAACGATTTGGAAATATCTTTTACTTCAAGAATTGCAGCCACTTCACAATCCACCCTCTATGACGCTTTTTTACTAGCACCAGGCTCCCACCATGTAATAACATCTCAACGATGTTATCTCAACAAGGCAGGAGCCTGGCAATAATGATTGTTATCGGCCACTCCACGCTGGGAAGGGATATATTAGTTGGGTTGAAGCATGCTTGGCTGGCCAGATGCACTGGATTTTCCCCTTCTGCCACTGACCCATGACAATAGTCTCAACAATACCAGTACCGTCAGCTCTAAAGCTCATTTTACCCATGACAGTCTGCATATCGGTTTTTGCTACGGCGTCTCGGATGGCATCCTTGTTGAGAGTGCCGGCTCGATCAATGGCGTCAGCGAGAATTTGGACACAGGCATATGCCGGTCCAACTAGAACATCAGCGGGCCGTCCGAACTTCGCCTGGTACCAAGTATTAATATTATCTACACCGGGCCACTTACAATTCGAGTGCCAGTTGGGCATACAAACTACGTAATCACATTCAGTTACATCACCCCACGTGGCGCCATCCGGCGCCCTGATGAGGCAGACCCATTTAGGAGCCCAGTCAAGCTGTTTCAGCTGCTTCATCATGGCTACACCTTCAGGAGCGATTGGTATACCCAGTAACATATCGGCCCCTGCGGATTTTGCCGCCATTATCATGGACGAGAAATCGGTAGTACCCGGGGCGTAGGTTTGGTTATACACGATACTAAAACCATATTTGGTAGCCCCATTTGTAAAAGTCTCTGTCATTTCGGTACCCCAATCCTCTTTCCTCATGAAGAGAGCAGCCTTAGTAGGCTTGTCTGGTAAATCTTTGATGCATTCGAAGACGCTTATAAAGTCAGGTGATTTGGCAAATGGGGAGAAAACGTATTTGTAACCCTGCTTATGTGGTGCCATAGCAGCGAAAGATATTCCCAACCACGGCACTTTGTTTTTTTCACCGATAGCACAACCGGCCACGTTCAAGGCGCTGCTCATGCTACCCAGATAGGCAACCACGTTGTTTACTGAATACAAAGTTTCGAGTTGGCTCACTGTTTTGGTTGCGTCTGATTGATCGTCGAGTGAAACTAATTCCAAAGGTATTTTTTTATCAAACTCTTTTACATATACACCGCCAGCTTTATTGATAGTCTCAACGGCACATTCATAACCGGCTTTTATCTGAGCTCCACCACCGGCTTGAGATCCGGTAATGGCAAGTGCAGCACCAATTTTAATAGTAGCCGGCGCCGGAACCGTAGCCGTAGGCTTGGGTGGAGTGGTAGTCGTGGTTGTTGTCTCCTGACCGCACGCTCCACAAAATAGTTCTAAGATAAGCACCAAGGGTAATAGTGTTTTAATAAATTTAGATTTTACTTTCATTTGAGTGTCTCCTACTGAATTATAGAATCGACCCTAAAATACGCTTTTCAGCGTCTTTGTCTCACAGTTTGGTTTTTCCTTATGATCACCTCCTTGTCAGTTAGTTAATTTTTCCATGTAGGTCAGAACAATCCGCTACTCTCCGTTAATCCTCCCTTTGCTCAGACACCTTAATGCCCAAATAGGCATCCTTTACGCTATCACTATTCAGCAGAGCCCGGGCATCTCCCTGACTGGTGATGCGACCGTTCTCCATGGTATAGCCCCGATTAGCTATTGAAAGAGCCATGTGAACATTCTGCTCTACTAAGAAGATAGATATTTTTTTGGTTTCGCTTATCTCTTTAATTACTTTAGATAAATTCTGCACCAGGAATGGCGCTAACCCCAGGGACATTTCGTCAAGAAGAAGAAGCTTGGGTTGAGACATAAGGGCACGGCCAATCGCTAACATTTGTTGCTCTCCACCACTCAATGTACCGGCGGCTTGCTTGGCTCTCTCTTTTAGAATAGGAAAAATTTCATAGACCCATGCGAGCGTACTTTCCTTGGATTGCCTTGCCCGGCCGATGAAAGAACCCATCTCAAGATTTTCAAGTACAGTCATATCCGGGAAAAGCCGCCTACCTTCGGGTACCATACAGATACCCAAATCGACTATTTTATGCGTCGGCAGCTTATCGATGTTATTTCCATCGTATCTTATATTTCCGGTGCTTGATCTCAGTAATCCGGTGATGGTCTTCAAGATGGTGCTTTTACCAGCTCCGTTGGAGCCGACAAGAGTAACTATTTCAGCGTTACCGATAGTGAGAGATACGCCCCATAGGGCCTGCAGATCTCCGTAGAATACGTCTATGCTATCAACCTGAAGCATCGCCAGCCCCTGATGTACTTTTGTTCCGAATGATAGTGGATTAACTAACAAAAGTCAACTGATTAATTCTCATTGTTGGTAAGTCATAACTTATAACGAGTCGAAATTAATTCCGTAAGCTATAAAATTCTAGAAGGAAAACGGACAATAATTCTTAGTCGAAAGAGGGGTTCTCAAGAATTTACCACTCAATTATTAAAAAGTAGTCACGTATTAAAGAGAATATATACTTTGGTTGGGTAGTGGAATATTTTTTGCCATTTTGTCGATGTATTTATAAGCTCCACGCGGCTGATGTGACTCCTGACATTGATAATCATTCCTTGGCCTATTGGCTGGAAACCAATACCGTCGTCTTAGGTTTACGGTACCCCCAACCTGTTGTTTCAAAAATCATGTCTGTAACAATGTATGCCTAGTACAGGCTTTCAACAACATGAGTCATCAACCCTGTGCATTCGGCTTGCGCTTACATTAATGTAATGAATGTATTAAAGAACAGGCATCCTAGTGTTTCTTCGTAGGTCACAATCAAGTATTAAGAGACATTTCAAGAAGTTGTAACACGAGGTCTATAGGAACCTACGCCTTCAGGTTATACTTATGCCTCAGCGTACGCTCCAGTTATGACTGCATCTTCATCTCGGAACTCTTTGATGGCGAAGTCCAGGTGCTCCAACGGCGAGATTGTTGAATTCATTAATCTTGGCCTACCTTGGAAAAACCGGATTTTACCTCCAGCGGCTCGGTGATATAAAGGCAACGGTCAGTAGCCGCATCGTAAGCCGGCCACTTAATTAAGCCCTTCACGCTCGGGTCTCCGGTTCGGGCAAACTGGGTCCACATCGCCATCATGATCTCTGAGACCTTTTTGTCCACAGTTTTGAGCCCTGGGTCTCGAGAGGTGACGCCGCTCATAGCAGTCTCCAGGTCATAAGCTAAAGACCAAGCGTAAGGGGTCGAGTTATCATAGTCGCCAAAAACATACATAAGTTCGATAGCATGAACGGATATACCTCCCTCCTTCTTCCACCCGGCCGGCACCTGGTCGAAGATATAGGCATATCCCTTGACATTAGCCCTATTGTTACCGGTAAACATATCTACGTACGATGGAATCATTTGAGACATCCGGCCTGCATTCGGATCCACATGGGTTAATTCTCCGAAGTTGCCCCCCGCGATCAAAGGAACGGCATTATGCTTGCCTGTCTTGATAATGTCGATTGCCTTATCCGATAAAAACCAACCATCCACCGCAGAGTCCCATATTGAGCCCATCGGCATTTTAAGCTCTTCACCAAAGATCGAACTTTCATCTACGAATTTTTTCCAAGGAAGAGCACGTGCTTCTTTGAGTGTTTTTATGCCGAGCCTGGCAAACAGCTCCTCGCCTCTCGCTTCCAACGTATCTAGTGCTGTACCGTGAGGCATGCCGCCGCTTTCAATAATAGCCCGGTGGAAAAGCCCTTTAGCCAGAGGTGAAGCCATCATCCCGATAACCTTCCCACCACCTCCGGACTCGCCAAAAATGGTGACATTACCCGGGTCACCACCGAAGGCAGCTATGTTTTTCTGCACCCACTTAAGTGCTGCTATCTGGTCCAAGAACAGGTAATTCCCGGAGACACCCTGGGGTGATTCCTTGGACAGCAGGGGATGGGCCATCAGTCCTATTACTCCCAGGCGCATGGTGACGGCGCCCTGGACTATCCCCCTCTGAGGCAGTCGATACCCATTGAAGAGAGGGTCGTTGCCGGTACTATTGGAGAAACCACCGCCGTGAAACCAGACCATTACCGGAAGCTTTTCGGAGGTGCTTTTGGCCGGTGTCGCGACATTCAGGTAAAGGCAGTCTTCACTCTGCTCTAAATCTTTAAACTGGAAAGGGCCTGTGGTTTGTGGGGCTATTTTACTGTAGGCGGTACATTCGCGGATTCCCGACCATGATGTCATTGGCTGGGGCGGCTTCCAGCGCAAGTCTCCTACCGGAGGAGCAGCATAAGGTATGCCTCGATATACATATACTTCTTTCCCTGGTTCTCCCAGAACTGTCCCGGAAACATAACCCACATCTGTTTTTACCACGTCCATGATAGTATGCCCCTAAAACAGTAAATTCCATATTGGTATAAGCCTTGAGTATATCCTTATATCTTAAGTGCCTGCTCCAGTGAGGGCCGCATCTTCATCTCGCGGAACTCTTTGATGGCGAAGTCCAGATACGCCAGTAACACCCCAAGAACTAAATAGTATCCTCACCTACTGGAAAAGGGCACTAAGTCTTGCTCACGCCGGCCAGAAACTTTTTGATGTGCGGCAACGCCAGATCGCTCCGAGAAGCAGCTGTCAGGTGGTCAAGACCGGGAAGAGAGACAAACCTCGCTTGTGGCAAATGGTTGACGCTCTCCTTTGCCCCGGTGTGAAATGGGTCAAGGTCGCCGCAATAGACCAAACAGGACAGAGAAATGCTGGCCAAATCGTGGTCATTCAGTGGTTGCCAGTCGATAGAGGTTGTGAGAAGTGGAATAAGCACCTCTGCATCTTCTGCGAGGAGCGAGTTCCTCTCTTCGGGTGTAAGAGAACGCCCGAACCTGCGTTCTTGTCGCTGCAGGTAAGCTTCCGGGTTAGTAAGCTTCAACTCCAGTCCTTCTATAATCTCCTTGAATACCCTGACCATAGCCTCAGGAAAGCTGTATGGACTCATGCCCCCAAGAATGAAGCTATGGAACCGTTCGGCATGGCGGGTCGCAAGTAGCCATCCTGTCATGGCCCCCCCAGAGTACCCGAAGTAATGAGCCTTGGCTATTCCCAGGTTGTCGAGAATAGCCAGCACGTCATAGTCCATCAGTTTACGGTCGAAAGCAGATACTTCACGAGGCTTGTCACTCCGCCCACACCCTCGGAAGTCAAACAATATCAGTTGGAAATCGTTCTTCAACGCTTCTACATACCCGGCCCCCCTCCAGACGCTCAAACCCTCCGTACCTCCGTGTGCCAGCACCAGCGGCGGCCCTTTCCCCTCCACCTCGTAGTAGATACGGACTCCCTGGTTATTAGCGTACGGCATGTATTACCTCCTTCAGTGCCCAGAATCATCATGCTTTCAATATATCTTTGTGGCTTAACGCCCGTTCGAGTGGAGGCTGTATCTTCATCTCACGGAACTCTTTGATGGCGAAGTCAAGGTGCTCTAACGTTTCTTTTTTCTTAGCCTGGCAATGCGGGCACTTCATGAAAAGTACCACTTATCAAATGCTGCTTAAGTCTATAACTGCGGATTACATAAGTCAAGATACTCAATACACAGTATTTTAAGTTTCTTGCCAAGTAACAAAGAAGTATATTGTGCAGGGAGTCACTACAGTCCAGAATGTTAATCTATA
>CAYOHA010000103.1:0-7111 GCA_964403625.1 uncultured Dehalococcoidales bacterium
CCCATTCATTAGCCATCATAATACTTCCGGCAGATACCCCAACGAACACTTTTACTTTTCTGGAGAGCTCCTTAAAAAAATCCACCATGTGCTTTTCTTCCAATATTCTCATTCCAGCTTCCATATCGCCACCGCTGAGAAAAATAATATCTGCCAATTCTAAAGCTTTCTTTGCTTTATCAAGGTCAACGTTTTCAGGGGCAATTAATATCCTTCGGACGTGACAGTGGCATATTGTCCTGAGTAGGACTGAAATTATCGAATAGATAAACCAGTTATTGCTAAGGCTAGCTATTCCCACATAAGCGATAATTGGCTTCGCCTTCCGAATATCTCTGACAATAACTCCAGCAATATGGAGAGTGGAGAGTATTTTTCTACCTCTCCCACCGGCAACTAAACATGTTGATTTTTGAGTATTCATCAATATTACATTCTCTCATAGAGTTTATAGCTAGTCTAATGCACTTAGAGTTGTAAATAACTATTCCTTTTTAGACTACACAAATTGAGTCAATGTATAAACGATACCTACTGGTGTTGTATAATGTAGCGTAATTAGGCAAGGAGGATAGAAATGACCAGAAAAGATGATGTTTACCAGATAATTGCGGAGATGTGGACTTTCCCGGAGTCAGAAAGCTTTCATAAAATGCTCGAGGCGATGATGACGCTCGAAGATGCAGAATTGCTCTTGGAGTGCCGAGAGCCCGTAACCGTACCGGAACTAGCAGAGAAGCTGAAAGTCGATGAGAAGAGGCTGTCTGAAAAGTTAGACAACCTATACAAACGGGGGTTGATTTTCAGAGGTATTACCCAATATCAGTTTCGAAGGGGACTCCATTTTGGCTTTGCCGGTATACCCGCCCCGGAATACGCCCCTCCAAAGGAATACCACTATTGGAGACAAAAATGGGCAGACGAAAATCCTTATCGCGAAGTATCTAGCTGGATAGAAAGATTTAAGAAAACGGGAAATCCTATACATCGGGTGTATCCTTCCAGGTTAGCCATTAAATCTAACCCTACAATCAAGAAGGAGCAGCTCCTCTGGCACGAAGACATAGAGCAGATATTCCAGAGAGCCGAGATAATAATTGCAGGCCCTTGTGGATGTCGGTCAGGCGGAGGTATGGGTGCAACAAAAGGACTAGATAAAGACTTAAAAAGTGCCAGGTGCGATCATCCTATGTGGAATTGCTTCCAGTTTAGCAAAGCAGTATTAGAAGAGGCTCGAAAGCGTGGTGGTGACATGATGGTCTATTCTTATGAAGAAGCTATCGCCAAATCAGACGAGGCTGAGAGAGCCGGACTTATTCATGAAGGCCCGGGTAACGCAGCTATAATGCCTGGCGTAATATGTAGTTGCGCTGACGACTGCTGTAGTATGATAATTCAAAGTAAAGCTTCCGGGGAAGATATGCACTGGCTATATACTCCCAGCCGATTCCAGTCTACTGTTGATTCTGATAAATGTACTGGATGCCAGACCTGTGTCGACCGGTGCTCGTTCGGCTCAATCGAGATGGTAAAGGTGCCGGATTCGAAGAAGATGAAGGCTCATATTGTTCCGGAAGAATGCTACGGGTGTGGCGTCTGTGTTGTTGGCTGCGAAGCTAAGGCGATTAGATTTGACCTGGTCAGACCCTCAGAGTATATCCCACCAGCCGAAGCAGCGCCTATAAGGGCACCAAAGCCTCTCAAGTAAACTAGTTAATAATAAAAGTACCAGTGACTTGCCTCCAATAGTGATAAAAGGATTTTTTAAAAGCTTCCTCTCCCCTTCTTAGAATTAGTAAGGGAATATCAAAAAGAAAGGAGAAACGCTGTATGCAGCTAACTAAAGACGAACAAAAAATGCTGGACGGCGGGTATGGTAAAGGCTATCAAAAAGCCATGCAAATACTTGTGAAAATGGGAGAGTTTTATGACGCCAAGCGCCTTATACCCGTTACCATGGCTTTCCTTACCCTCGGCCCCAGCCCTGCCAAGCCTGCCCAGGCTCCGTTATGGCTTAAGTGGTTGGCGGATAACGGCGCCAGGTTCAACTGCCCGCTGGCCATGGAACCTGTCGAACCTGTTAGAGACCCGGCCAACGATATCCACACGAAGTTCGGCGGCGTTTTCGGGTTGGGCGGGAGCGGCCATCCCCGTAACCTTTTCACCAGGCCTGTTTTCGGGCAGCACCTCGTGGCCGACGGCACCGCGGTGACGCATTACTGCAACTCTTACATCGGTGCTCGCGCTAATACCGAGTGCTTTATCGGACAGTACTCTGCTGCCATCGTGGGCAAGACTCCGGAATACGGCTATCATCTCTCGGAGAACCGCCTCGGCAGGACGCTATTCAACGTTAAAGTCGACCTGAAAGATGAGACGGACTGGTCTGTCCTCGGCTTCTATATTTCCAAGGAGTTGGGCACGCATTACTGGGACGTGCCAGTCATTACTGGAGTCGATACCTCTAAGGTTTCTGACGATGACCTTGTGGCTTTCTGCTCGACCATCCCCGCCTACGGCTCTGTCGTCCATTCACTGCTCGTCGGCATTTCCCCGGAAGCGCATACCATAGAGCAGGCTTTCGGCGGCAAAAAGCCTATCGATACTTACACCGTCGGCCCGAAGGAAATGCAGAGTGTCTTCGACCGGTTCTCGACGAAGAAAACTGTACCGGACATGGTTTCCATCGGCGGTTTCGGCGTTAACGTTTCCATAGAAAATACCTACAAGCTGGCAAGTTTAGTGGAAGGCAAAAAAGTCTCGACTAAATTCCCCACCGTTGCCCTCATCGACGGACCCGTACGCCAGATCGCAGACAAGGTCGGCATCACGGATACTCTCCGCAAGGCCGGTATCATGATCGGTCTGGAAGAATATCTCAAGGGCAAGCAAGGTATTACCGGTTCGGACTTCTCCAACAACCCCGTTACCGCCGCCAAGCGGCTCGGGCTCAATACCTTGGTCTTCTACGATGCCAAGTCCTGCCATTACATCGGCAACCAGGAAATCGAACCTGTATTAAAGAATCTCGAGGACTGCGTAAAGATAGCGCTGTCCGGAAAGATAGAGGGATAATCATGGCTGAAAAGAAAATCATCCTCAAAGGGCATAAAGGTATCAACGGCACAGCAGAAGGCGAAGCACTGGTCTGTAAGGAACCTATCAATCTCATGGCCGATGCGGGTAACTGTTGGTCTGACCCCACTGATGCCACATTCACCAATAAACTCGGCACGCCTTCAGTCTACGGTAAAAGTTTTAAAGACAAGGTGCTGGTTTTCCCCACCGGTAAAGGCGGCATCTTCAGTTCCAATATCTTGATGGATATGAAAGCCGCCGGCACCACACCCAAGGCTATTGTCAATGTCCGTACCCACCCAGTTTGGGCCGCCCTGTGTATCGAGCTCGGTTTCCCACTCGTTGACCGGTTGGACAAGAACCCGGTGGAAGTCATTGAGACCGGCGACTGGGTGAAAGTGGACGCGGAAAAGGGCATCGTAGAAGTCACGAAAAAGAAGTAGATAAATTTAATCTCTATCTATTTTCGTTAGTTAATGAGGGCGGGCAGTCAAGGTAGAATTGGGAGAAACGGCTATTACTAACTATGACTTAAAAGGGGTATCACTATTGGGGGCAGGTCCCCGACATCGAGACCCAGAGTGAGTCTTTTTTAGGCATATTATACCGAACACATTTCAATAACGATTTTAATCGAGCGCGGTATCGCCGGGTTTAACATTCGCCTTTTTTACCGCCTGCAGGCCGACAGAAAGCGGCTCGATTAGAACTCCTTCAGCGTAACTCACATTATCCGGTAACTTAAAGCAGAACATGGCAGGATGCACCACGGTTTCCCGCAGGCAACCATGAACCGGCGGCGTACCCCAGAAAATAACAGCTGGGTCGAGATTGTACATCCCTTCCATCGTCACACGGCTGTGGAGGTCGGGTACGCCCGGTTCCATGCAAATCCGATCGTCAGTTTTTAATGATTTCACGTTTTTCCCGACCTCAATGACCGTGCCAGATGCTTCATGACCCAGAACCATCGGCTCTTTCACGATATAGTTGCCTATTTTACCGTGTGTATAGTAGTGCACGTCGCTACCACAGATGCCGATAGTATGTATCTTAATAAGTGCATCATCCGGTCCGAGTGTTTCTTTAAAAGGCATGTCAAGAATTTCAAGTCTGTGTTTCTCCTTCAACACAAGTGCTTTCATAACAACTCCTTGTTTTTGAGGGATTTGATACTCCAATATTCTATCTTAAGCTATATCACAGTTCGATTTTTGGTTAACGTTATTTGTTATTTGCTAGCTTGGTTCCTCTAATGAAGGCTCTGTAACATCATAATCCCTTTTCCATCCCAAATTTTCCAACATCAGCTTCTGGATCGCAATAGCACCACTGTTCGAATCTAGCTCTGGCAAAGCCTGATATTCAGATACTTAACTTCGATAGAATTTGGAAGCAATTAACTTCTTCCAGCTTCGTTAAAGAGATCAATGATAATGTCTTTGCAAAAGTCCTTTAGCGAAACCTCTCTTCCCGATCCCGACCCAAAGTTCCATACTTTGTTTGCCCACTGTTCAAACTCTAAATCATGGGTAACTCCACGCTCCAGAGTAATGGTTGCATATTCTGAATGACCAGGCGACTTCCTACTGGTACTGTTATCTACCTTGTGATATCGCAACCATAACTGATACCCATCTTCATTATTATGTATTGTCATCTTTTTCTTTTTTACCTTTTACGTAAGTATAAAGTTACAACAGGTTAGTCCACAACTGCAACTGATCGTTCAGTCGTAATCAAAAGTAACAATATTGCGAAATGGGTTCTGTGTTCGATTGCCCCAGTATGTTGCGAAAAAACTGCCCAAGAAGTAAAATCCTCCTATGAAGCTGGTACAGGCAGGTAGAGAATTGCCGAACAAGACTTAATCAAGACGTTATTTTCTCCTGCCGATACTGAGCAAATGCTTTCGGTTGTTGTGGGGCTCTAATATCAGGTGGTTCTAACTTCGATGTAAAGTCACGGTGGTATAATCAGTTCAACCAGAAGTAGTCACTAGTAAAACTAGGATTGGGTCTCAGGTTAAAGGTGGCTTGAGTTAGGACATGCAAATAATAAATAAACCTAAGGAGTGTATGGATTACTATGGCAGAAACTAGGAAGATTCCCGTAGAGGATCAACGACTAATCGATGCAATTCAGAAAAAGCACGGTAAGAGTATAGAGGAGCTTCGCCGGGAGAGAGAAAAGAGGCTCTGGGATGCCGTGGAGTTGAAGGTGCCTGACAGGGTGCCGGTAATATTTGGAGGCACCTTCTTTGCCTGCAAGTATGCCGGAATACCCTACTCGGCTGCCTATTATGACACGGTTGCCTGGAAGAATGCCTTTAAGAAGATGATCGTCGATATAGACCCGGACTCATACGGATGGGAGCCAAGAGAGTCGGGCGTGGCACTCGAAGCCCTTGAGTCGAACTACACCCGCTGGCCTGGCGGGACGTTGCCACCAAATGTGCCTTTCCAGGTCGCTGAGAAGGAATATATGAAGGAGGATGAGTACGATCTTTTCCTCACCGATCCTACCGACTATATAATGCGGTATTTAATGCCTCGTATGTATGGTGCCTTACAGCCATTGGCCAAGCTGCCATCATTGATGGGCTTCGGCGCAAGTGTGGAACCGCTCGCAAGAATGCTTACATCTCCGGAATTCGAGCCTTTAATCAAGGCTATGAAAAAGGCAGGTGATGCCGAGGCGGAACGGCAGCGGGTGCTCAGCACGATGACAGAAGAAATGGCAGCTCTCGGATACCCCGAACCATTACCCGCCCGCGGTGGTATTATGCCACCGTTTTCAAGCTTCAGTAATACTTTCCGGACTTTCAACGGCGTGGTTAAAGACATGTTCCGGCGACCTGAGAAACTCAAGGCGGCGCTGCAACTGATGCTCGATTTCCGGATTGCCAGAGCCACCCCTGCCGTAAAGCGACCGGGACATCCCACGCTAGGAAGCTCCGGAGAGGCACACCGCGTTTCTGACGAATTCTTCTCCAACAAACAGTTCGAGGAATTTGTCTGGCCTTATTGGAAGCAGGCCATGGACAAAACTTACGAACTGGGATACGAGATCATTTCGATGTTTTTTGAAGGAAAGCGAGACAAGCAGCTTCATTATTTCACCCAATACCCAAAGAGAAGTATGCTGATCCGTTTTGCAGAAACTGATATTTTCCGGGCAAAGGAGATGCTTGGAGAGAAAGCCTGTATTATGGGCAACGTCCCAATTACAATGCTTCAAGTCGCATCGCCTTCTGTAGTGGAAGAATACTGTAAGAAGCTGATTGAGAAGGTTGGAAAGAACGGCGGTTTCATCCTGAGGTGCTCGACTGACTTCACTCAGGAAGCCAAGCCTGAGAACGTCAAAGCTATGATTGATTCGGTCGAAAAGTACGGCCGATACCACTGATCTTTTCAAACGGAGTTAAACTTCTGGACGGATTAGTATATTGAGCAGATTTCGGGATGCTGATGTCGGCAGTTTAAATCTGCCCGCCTTGGCCATCCTATAATGACTCACATCATCTAACATAGGGCTTTTTATCTATTATCGACTAAAAACGAGTACTAAGCTGGATTTAAGTGTATTCATACTATGTAGAAGGCTTTATCGTCACAACAATATCCGCACCCGTTGTATCGACCTTCTCTACCATAGGCATTTCAGCTAGAATATCACCCAAAACAATCGGTTTTAGTATTGAACCGGCAATAACTACACCTTCTTTTGCTGATCCACCAATCCATATTATCCTCAAGTCCTGATATTGCTTTAACAGTTCGACAAATTGTTTTGATTGGTTAGAACTTACTGGCATTTTTAATATCAGCTGAAAGCTTTCCTGATAAATTTTTTTTGCAGTCTTATCTTTATCTTCTTTTTTCGCCTTAGCTTCAGCTATTTTAGCTTTCTCCGCCTCAATGGCTTCTCTTTTAACTTTTTCCTTGGCTTCTTCAGCATCCTGATTTGCTTTCTCTTTAGCAGCTACTTCGGCTTCCTTTTTCGCCTTGGCTTCAGCTATTTTAGCTTTCTC
>CAYOHA010000103.1:7211-8719 GCA_964403625.1 uncultured Dehalococcoidales bacterium
TACTTCGGCTTCCTTTTTCGCCTTGGCTTCAGCTATTTTAGCTTTCTCTGCCTCAATGGCTTCTCTTTCTGCCTTCTCTTTGGCTTCTTTAATTTCCCTTTTAGCTTTCCCTTTAGCTTCTTTTACATTCTTTTTGGCCTTCTCTTTAGGAGTTAATTTATTTTCCATAATAATACTCTCCTTAGGTTTCTTGATTGTTTATCTTCTCTCCAGCCTGCTCCCTCACCCCCACCTTAGTTTTCTAGTTTTTCTCCCCACTTAAACTACCGATCTTATCATAACAACATTATATCAACATATCAACTTAGGAGATGAGTTTATGAACCTATCCCTCGCCTAACAAAGAGATACAGTAACTAACAAAGACTCATGCTTGACAAAACACTGGATGAGTTCTATAGTTTTAATAGAACTAATGTTCGATACTAAATAGGAATCCATTTTACGAGGTAATGTATGAAAACACTTTCACCCAGGCAGCAGAATATCATTAATTTTGTGAAACACTTCTGGCAGGAAAGGAGTTATCCACCCACAGTCAGGGATATAGTCAGTGGTTGTGGGATTAGTTCTACGTCTGTTGTGGACTATAACCTTAACATATTGGAAAGGGAAGGATATATTCGACGTCATCCTGGCATTTCTCGTAGTATTGGGTTGATAGCCCATTTCCCTATCCCGGGAGAAAGCCTCAAGGTGCCGATCATTGGGCAAATAGCGGCTGGAAAACCGATACCGGTACCTGAACCTGATAGCTGGAATCCTACTACTTCTGCGGAAACATTGGAGGTGACCGAAGACTTGACCAGGAGCAAGAAAGAGGTTTATGCTTTAAAGGTAAAGGGTTCTTCAATGATGGATGCCTTGATTAATGATGGTGATATCGTGCTGATGCAACACGTTAATGTAGTTGAGAATGGGGAGATGGCAGCTATCTGGCTTAAAACAGAAAAAGAGGTTACTCTGAAGAAGGTTTATCGTGAACAAGAGCGAATAAGGCTCCAACCAGCAAATAGCCAGATGCAACCCATATATGTCGACCCTGATGATGTTGAGATTCAAGGTAAGGTTATCGCTGTTATCAGGCAATTGTCTTAACAAAATAACTTGCATTTTTTCTTTAAATAGTTATACATTAAAAGCGGTCTAATCTCTAATTAAAACCTAATTAATACTTAAGAGAGAATAATGATTTTATCCCAGTTTCAGACCGTTGGTCACGACCTCTTCAGCAGGGGTCTTGTCTCTTCCAGTAGCGGTAATTTGAGTATTAGATTTGGGGAACGCCTGATCATTACCCGTCGTGGTTCTCAGCTCGGTTCTTTACAGGAGCAAGACTTGATCGAGACGGGTATAAATAAGAACGACCGTTTCACACCACTCGCTTCGACAGAACTGGCTGTGCATAGAGCTATTTATCAAATAACGCCCGCATTAGCCATCGTTCACGCTCATCCTCCACATGCCATCGCATTATCGTTAACCGAAACAGAAATTGTCCCAAATCC
>CAYOHA010000104.1:0-3401 GCA_964403625.1 uncultured Dehalococcoidales bacterium
TCCGATATACCGGATCAATATCGAAGCATACGGTATACTCACAATGCCGGGATTTACTGAACAGATTATGAAGTCGGGTAAGCGGTTCCCAGTAGTTCATATTGATTGTTTCCCAGTACGACGGGATATCGTGGGTAAATCTTACATCGGGCATTTTATACCGGCTCGTAAAACCTACTACGGTTAAAGGCTGTATTTCTACGATTTCTGGATACATAATAATACCTCCTGATAAAATACTTTTTAATTCAATAATTTCCATTCTGGTCGGCCGACCGATAATGGCATGAATTCGATAGAGGGATGGGGGGTAACCGAAACACTTTTTAAAAGCCTTGGTAAAACCGGCATGTGTTTCAAAACCGTACTTCAGCGCAACGTCGAGTATCTTTTCTCCGCAACCAAGATCGTATAATGCATATTGCAGTTTGCGACGGGTAATATAAACCATCAGAGTTGTTTTAGTTACTCCTGAAAATAATCGATTAAAGTGAAATGTAGAATAACCGGATTCTTTTGCCAGTTCTTGAGGTGTTATTCTTTCTGTGATCCGATTATCAATAATGTCCAGGACACGTTGTATAACATTTTCTACCAAATTTTCACCTCGGTAACTGATTGACAACCAGATTATACAAGACATTAGATTAAGATGCTTTTCCTGGAGTGCTGTATTTTGTATATATTTAAGTACGAACCGTGTTTTCTTTGAAGCTTTTGATCTTACACCTATTATATCGTCTAATATCTTGAATTAAATGAAAATCAGCAAGATTGGAACAGCGAACAGGGTACAGATATGTTATGATGCTACTGTTCGGGTTAGGGCAGAGAAATGGATTATCGGCCGGCTCTACAGAAGGTTATTGATATAATCGAATCCAACCTGGAAAGTGATATCAACCTGACTCAACTCAGCGAGCAAGCCTGTATTTCACAGTACCACTTCAGTCGGTTGTTCATGATCTATACCGGCCTATCACCCATCGAGTATGTCCGCAGAAGAAGAATGCTCCACGCAGCCGCGGCGATTTACGCTGGTGAAGAGATTCTGCCGGTAGCGGTCCGCTATGGGTATTCCAGCCATAGTACGTTTTCTAAATCCTTTAAAAAAGTTTTTGGTTACTCACCCAGCCTTTACCGGAAATTTAGAAATCCTCAGTTACCGTCATGTGTTAACCTGTACACACAAGAGACGATAGTGGGAGGTCGGATTATAAAAACATACGAAACAGAAAGACTTATTATCAGGAACTTCCAGTTCGATGATTGGAAGGCGATTCAGGTGCTAGCTGTTAACAAAGAAACATCCAGGTTTGCCAAGTATGATATTATCTGGGATACTTCAGATGACGGATGCAAGAAAGCGGCTGAATTTCTGTCTGGTACTAATGCCTTCTGGGCTGTGTGTCTGAAGGATGATGGGAAGCTCATTGGCCTAATCGCTTACAACGGAATCGATGAAAACCGAACTTTAGACGTCGGACATTTGTTTCATACGGATTATATGTCGGCGGAGATCATGACTGAGGCACTCCGACGTATGGTTCAGTATTCGTTCGATGAACTCGAGATTGACCGTATCACCACACACAATGCGGCTGATTGGAAGGGACAAATCGAACCGTTATATAGACTCGGTATGAAAAAAACAGGTGAACAAATTGATAATCCGGATGGGACGTCAGTAAAATTCACCACGTACATTCTCGGAATTACTAGAGAAGAGTGGTATAAAGGGCGTAATTAAACTCCTTCCGATTTGCCCATTTTCAGCGAAGTAGTGCTGTCTTCATTACAATATTAGGTTGTTTCAGGTATCTTATTCTCCTAATCTGGTACATCCCGGCGAGCACATAATTCAATATCCTTACTTCATTATTGGACAAATTCTTAATATGACATACTATTGTCAACTATTGAGAAGTATAATAGCGATAATTCTTGACTTGCCTGTTTTATAGTCGTAGACTAACAATAATTTTTTACAGAGAGTGATGATATGAAAAATTACGAGTATCACCGTATCGGACGGCTGGCGGAGCAACTGGAGATTGCGAAGATTGACCAGGACATAATCGACGATATTATGGAGGGCGGAGAAGACATTCTTCGTAAAACCAGTCCTGAGAAAAAGGCCGATTGGATGAGGGAAGCTATGTTCAGAATGAATAAGCTCCTCGACATCGAGACCCGAAAGGCTGTGCGTGAGGGCTGTGCCTGTTGCCTAGGCGGGAAACGCTTAAAGACATCCCAGGCTATTGCTAAGGAGAACAAGACTCTGGAGGAAAGAATTAAAGCTGCCGACGACGCAAAATACGTAGGACATATAACTTTAGTGGAAAAAGGAGAAATCCTTGTGCATTTCTACCCGGAAGGCCTGGAACACTATCGATGCGTATGCCTGCCAAAGGCTGAAAAGCCTCTACCGATTACCTACTGCTACTGCTGCGGCGGCCATGTCAAACATCACTTACAGATTGCCCTCGGTCGAGAGCTAGACTGTACTACACGTTCCTCGGCACTCTCCAGCAGTGGTAAAAAGCCCTGCACCTTCAGCTTAAAGATAAAGGAATAGAGGTTCGTGGGAGGTTATAGATGTTCGAAATACCTGAAGCGGTTATCCTGGCACGGCAATTTGACGAAACCATTGCTGGCAAGAAAATCGGTGGGGTAACAGCCGGATTCACCCCGCATAAATTCGCGTTTTTTTACGGCAATCCGCAGGACTACCCAGTGATGCTTGCGGGGAAGACTATCGGACAGACCGTACCATTGGCCGGTTTTCTGGAGACATCAATTGGCGATATGATGCTGGTCTTCGGCGTCGTTGAACTAAGGTTCCACCGGCAGGATGAAAAACGCCCGAAGAAACACCAGTTGCTATTGGAGTTCACGGACGGATCAGCCTTAAGCGCGGTGGCATACCTATACGGCGAATTTGCGTGCTGTAAACAGGGTGAGTACCACAACAAGTATTACGAAATAGCGAAAGCCAAATCCTCACCGCTGACTGAGGTATTTAACCAAAAATACTTTGATCAACTCATTAATGCCGCCGACGTTCAAAAATTAAGCGTCAAAGCATTCCTTGCTACCGAACAGAGGATACCCGGTCTGGGGAATGGCGTTTTGCAGGACATTCTCTTTAATGCTAGGATTCACCCCAAACGGAAGGTAGAAACTCTTACTGAAAGCGAGAGAAAGACCCTTTTTCAATCCGTAAAGTCTACTCTCAAGGAGATGACAGTAGAGGGAGGCAGGGATACAGAAAAGGACTTATTCGGCCAATCGGGAGGATACAAAACCAAAGTCAGTCAGAATACCGTAGGGAAACCCTGCCCGGAATGCGGCGGCACGATTATCAAACAGTCGTACCTGGGAGGCAGTATCTACTTCTG
>CAYOHA010000104.1:3501-8606 GCA_964403625.1 uncultured Dehalococcoidales bacterium
AATGCGGCGGCACGATTATCAAACAGTCGTACCTGGGAGGCAGTATCTACTTCTGCGATGGATGTCAAAAGCTGTAGCTCCAAAATGTGAGTCGTTGAATTGCATTTTCGCATTATTCGCCACGTGATAATGATATCATTGTTGACAACTGAAGAATCAAGAACTACATTTAGTCAGAAATATCTGATCGTATCAATATTTCCATAAATTTTAACTCAAGAAATTAAGGAGTAAAGGTGGAGCAGTCGCGGTATTATACGTTACCAGAACTGCTGGTAAGAAAAACGCATCTCCGCTGGTACACTGTAGTCGGCATTATTGCGGCGCTACTATTACTGGGTCTAGTGATAACAGCACTTATAGGAAAAACCCCGATTAGGCAACTTGGCTGGGATTTCTGGAGGTTAGGCTTACAGGGGCCGGCGATCATTATCTATATTTTAGTAATTTATCCAATCCTAAATAGAATGGGCGATAATGCTATTGAATCGATTGTACCTTGGATTGATATGAGTGAAGAAGAGCTTTTTAAGTTGGACTCTGAATACCGTGTACCCAGCCGGTTTTGGGAGTGGTTGTCTCTATCTGCTGGAGTCATATTCATTTTAATCCTGTCTCAGCCCTGGAGAGCGACTTTTGAAACCGATCCCATTTTTATTAACGTTTACTTATATATAACTGAGATCATTATGTTCGGTTTATTGGGTTTACTAATCTACTATGGATTTCACAACTCAAGGTATCTAGCCCGGATAAACAAGAATCTCAAGCTGGACATATTTAGCGTTGATGCTCTTGCTCCGATTGCACGGTGGAGTCTGAGTATTTCGCTAGCTTTTCTAGGTGGGATAATAATAAGTATTATATTTCAGACTATTGATAATCTTATGCATTGGCAAATAATATTGATATATATAATTCTTGTTAGTAGTACCGTAGCCATGTTTTTTATCGCTTTATGGAGTACCCATATTACTCTCGCCAGAGTTAAGAGGCACGAGCTTACTTTCGTGCAAAACAAATTAGCTCAAGCTTGCCGTAATCTAGTACAACATGCTCGTGAGAATAATAGTACGGATGGTATTAGTGGCTCTTTTCACTATGAGGTTGCCGCTTGGGCTTTGTATGAAAGAAAAATTCGCGAGACTAAAGAGTGGCCTTACAATGCAGGAATAATCGGGCAGCTAATCGTATCAATCATGTCTTCTTTTCTCGTTTATATTATAAAATTACTTTCTGGGAATTTAGCTGGTTTATAGATTACCAATGCCAGAGAACCAGAAAAATCCACTCCGCTTCGGGTATTGAAGCCGGTTTGCTGGCACAAAAAGGATATACTGGCCGTTATGGTATCATTGAGACTCCTGGCGGTTTTTATAATGCCTATACCGGTATGAGAGAACCGGCTAAGCAGCAGGCAATAGAAGAGCATATAAAGACTTTGGGCAATCCGTGGAATATTATTAAGCCAGGACGATGTTCAAAGCGTTTCCCTGTTCCCATATCAGCCATTTTGGCGTTGATGCAGGACTACAACTCAGGCAGAAATTTTCGATAGACTGGCAGCAAATATCGGAGATAGAATTCCGAGTACCTTCTATTATGGGTGGAGCAGGCTCAACTCCTGAGCCACAGGCCGGTGTTGAAGGTAGGTTCAGCCAGGCGTACTGTCTATCCAGAGCCCTGATAAATGGGCGATTAAAGATAAGTGATTTCACTGATGATAGTGTTAAGGATCCTAATACCCGGAAGTTAATGCGTAAAATAAAGTTTGTTGCCCAGGAGCAAGACCGTCTAAACGGCGTATTTGGCTACCAGGAAATTGTCTTGAAAATGAATGATGGTAATATATATAGCTGTAAAGTGGACCACCCCAGGGGTGAACCTCAAAACCCTCAGACTCCTGAAGAGTTCGAGGCTAAATACCGGGACTGTGCTGAGACCGCTCATTATGACGAGGAAACGGCCTCTCGAATAAAAGACCTGATACTGGACCTGGAAAATATTGAAGATGTTTCACAAGTCACAGCCCTCATAGGAATATAGAAATCCCGTATGTGGCTGCTGCCTCGTACAATATGTGGTGGCCCTGGTTGAAAAACTTCCACGGTGTAGCTGACCTGGGCCGTAGTAACTTCCCCAAGTGGGCAAGGTTTATCTGGATTGACCAGGAACTGAAGAAGGCTATGGGATATTAAACCATCCCCAGGGATTACCGATAGAGTGAAAAGAGAACGGGGGGGTAGATTCCCCGTTCTCTTTTATAAATTGAAACCTGTATATTATTTGAACAGTACTCTTGATTAAGTATAAAAATTCCTAAAACTAAAGACGACTCAGGTCAATGTTATAACGCAAATTTCTTCTCTTTCTTCGTAGCCTTTGCTCTCGCTCCGGTTTCTCTTAGCACTAAAATAACTAAGCCGCCGGCAGCGATGAGGAGTACCGAAGCCAGAAAACCAACATCATAAGCGGTAGGTGTTTGGGCTGCCATAAGAGGTGTGATTATTAGAATGGTTAAAAGAAATCCCCCGGCGTTGCTCAGTGCTACTGCCACTCCAGAGGCACTGGCTACATATTCCTGGCCAAACTCCTGACACTCCATAGGAAAAGTTAATAGTATCGGAGTAATACCGCTAGAAACAAAACCTCCGACAATAATGAGAATATTGGTAGCAACACCGGGGGCAAATTGCCAGGCAAAGTAGTAACATATCGCTGCGCCGATTGCGCCCGTATACACGAAAGGCTTCCTGAGTCCTACTTTATCCGATATCATTGGAAGTAAAATAGAACCCGGGATTGTGGCGAAAGTCATCAGTGATGTGATAGTACCTGCTTCTTGAGGGCTGACGTTACGGATGCTGGTCAGAGCTTCGGGAAAGTTACCGGAAAGCCCCAGAGCTCCTCCAGTCATTAAGAATAACGATAAGCCAAGCAACCAGATATTCTTATTTCTGACAGCCACCTTAATACCCTCGATTATCGAGGTCGACTCAAATTTTATGACTCCCATAGGAGCATTTCTACCAAATAAAAACCACAAAAGCGATAACGCCGTTAAGACTACACCGGTGTAGAGAAATGCCGGTCTCCAGCCTCCAAAGTAAGAACTCGTGGCCAGTCCTACTCCAATCCCAACCATGAATGCAGTGTAGTAGATTCCGGAGGCAAGGCCGGCCTCTTTCGGTGGAAACCAGATAGCTACTAATTTAGGCAGGTTAGGGAATACTACGCCATTGCCTATACCAAAAATGCAAGCCAGGGCAAACATTCCTCCAAAGTTAGAAGCCCAGAATCTTGCTATAGTACTTAACCCTGCTAGACCGACGGCTATAGCTACGATTGGTCTGATACCATAACGGTCACCCAAAGCACCTCCCGGCATATTGAAAAAAATTCCCATCAGATAGGGAGCCGTGAATATGAGGGTAATTTGTGTTGGGGTTAACCCCAGATCAGGCACAAGGTCATAAGCCAGAGCCGGCGTCAGAAACAATACCCACCCCATCCCCACCATTGCCAGCCAGGCCACACCTAAAACAACCCAGCGAAATGAGGGGTATCGTTCTACTTCATTATTCAAATTTGATGACCTCCATATCTAAGAAACCGTACCTACGCCTTCAGTACCTCCTTATGTCTCAGCGCATGCTCTAAGGACGGCCGCATTTTCGTTACAGGGATTAAACGTATATAAACCTTTAATGTCGTTATGCAACGCCATTATGGAAGACATACGTAAGCTACCGTCATGTTCGGTTCGGTATGCATTGTAATATCGTTGCCTTGCTAAAGTATCTCGCTGATCTGAACCTGAGGCTGGACGTCAGTGAAATTTGGGATATCGGGCATCATTTCACCAGCGTGGGACAAGGCTTTCTGCATATCTTCCATGCTCTTGAAGTACAAATACCCTATTGCTACATATGGTGCTTGAGCTCCTGGCTGCGCCGTGCCGATTCCTTTATCCACTTCGTGGCGGACTAAGCCAATCGGATCAAGTAACCGGTGTACCATAACTAAATGCTTATCGGTATAGTACTTCATGTCGAACCTTCTGCCTGGGCTATTCGGGTACATTACTAATACGCGAATCATGAAATTAAACCTCCTTTTTTATTGATAGATATCATGTTGAGCAATATCTGCTCTTTGTTTCTGCGTTATATCACAACGCCTTCAAAAATGGTGGGCTGCGTTTCACTTAGCCCACCCTACAGAATGATCGGTTCTACGTCTTCAATATATCCTTGTATCTCAATGCCTATCGTACCCCATTACTTCGAAAATAGAAACTTATTCCAGCTCGGACTTACAGCACCAATGGAAAGTCGTATTCTTGCGATAGTCCAACGTACCTCTATTTTCATCCTTAATGGTGAGTATTGTAAAATACTCATGACTGATTCCCGCGAAAGTGGGAATCCAGAGCCATGCCCGAAACCTATGGTATGAATACATTTAGACTATGCCTTCAATATATCCTTGTGTCTCAATGCCCGCTCCAGCGAGGGCTGCATCTTCATCTCCCGGAACTCTTTGATGGCGAAGTCCAGGTGCTCCAAGGCTTCTTTTTTCTCATCAGGATAGTGTTCCAGCAGTAACTCGGCAAGCTGGAGGCGGGTGAGGGCCAGTTCCGGTCGGAACCTCATCTCCGTGCAGACCCTGATGGCTTCAGCATAGTGCTGCCGGGCTTCGTCATATCTGCCGAGGAGGGCGGCGGCAGCTCCGAGGTGACGAGGGATGCAAGTAGGATAAAAGTCCGAAATATATATGCCGGTACCACTGAAACGTTTCAACACCAGTTCGGCTGCCTGTCTATGGCCGACAAGTACACTTGCTTCCAGATACAAGATATCTATCCAGGCAGCCGTCTCATCTTCAACGGTACCGATTCCAGGACGCTTCACTATAAATTTCTCTAGGGACCCTGATGCTTCTTCTTTCCGCCCAAGGATAGCTTGAACAAGGCAGCGTAATGATGCCTTTTCAGGAGCCGTTTGCGGCACCTTATTCTCCAGGGCTTCGAGAGATATACCAAGATATAATTGGGCTCTATTACCAAAGGAAGCCCATGCATAGGCTGCTATTGAAAGTCCTGC
>CAYOHA010000105.1:0-8600 GCA_964403625.1 uncultured Dehalococcoidales bacterium
CCACCATTATCCGGGTTGCTCCGAGTTCTTTCATATCGAAGCCGACTTCTCCAGTAGCGCCGAAACCATACTTGATATTAGCTGAGCTTACGTTAATTATTGATTCTAACATCATGATTTGTTTATCCTTTAGATATTCTCCTAGCTGATTCTGCCAATTGGCGAAGCATTACCCCGGCCTCAAATGACGTTGTGTATTATAATACTAAACCTGTCATTTTGTAAAAAATAGTAGTAACGACCTGCTCCAATCAGGAGGACCTGGTGGAAATATATACCTATAAGGAAGCGATACTTTCCCGGAGTTGTGGGGACTACGTGTCCTACCCCTAATAGTGATACCACTTCTTACCTAATTTTTACGGCATTATATCCGGTATCGTTTTCGGGGGGCAGCAACTGTCTTCATTAAGCCTCCGTTACAGCACTCTTTCTAGCGGGTTCAGGATTCCAGAATGTCCTGGTACGCATCATGGCGTTTACCATAGTCAACAGTTTACGCATGCAGGCTACCAACGCTACTTTCTTAACCTTACCGACATCCAACAGACGCCGGTAGAAAGCGGCAATGACAGGATTGCACTTTGTCGCTACCAGCGCTGCCATGTACAAAACAGCTCTTAGCGCAGCCCGACCACCCCATACTGTTCTTTTTCCACGCATGGCACCGCTGTCACGATTGAGGGGCGCCACACCGACCAGGGCAGCAATCTTACGACGGTTAAGCTGTCCCAGTTCAGGCAGCTCAATCAGAAGAGTGGTTGATACTACCTTTCCAATCCCAGGCACACTCCTAAGGAGGTTATCCTTCTCATACCAGGAAGGGCTGCTCTGGATACGACGCTCCAGGTCGTTATTGATGTCAGATAGAGCTTCCTTCAGCCACTTGATATGATCCTTGATATTAGGCTGGACATCCTCGTCAGCCCGGGAGAGTCGGTTACGTTCCGCGACAAGCATCTCCATAAGCTGGCGGCGGCGCGTGAGCAGGCTCCCCATCTCACGGGCTTGCTTGTCCGGCAGTGGCCTCATCTCTGGCTTTATCCGCAAGCCGAAGAGAGCGAGTATTCTGGCATCAATGGCATCAGTCTTAGCTAGAGCACCGGTCGCACGAGCAAAGTCACGTACCTGGCGGGGATTGATGATGACTACTGACAGGCATTCAGCCTGGAGTGCCGCAGCCAAAGGCATTTCCAAATTACCGGTTGCCTCAAGAATGATCCCTGCAGGCTGCAAACTAGCGATGTGCTGAACAGCTTGTGCGATACATTGAGGGTCATTAAGGAACTGACGTGTCTCCCGGGAACCGCTGTCCGCTACATCCAGAGTATCCTTAGCAACATCCACACCGACATAGACTGCTTCCTTCGTCACTGGCTTTCTCTCCTTCTTAGCCCGTCCTTGCATCATGCGGGTTTGGTTAACCCTGACAACTGTTCGGGCTTTATTGGAGATTGGAGCGTGGCGACCACGCTGCCCCACGGTCTTAGGTAACCTGAGGTCAATCGGCCTGCCACGCCCTGACTCCGGAAGATATTCTACCACCTCGTTTAAGATACAAGGTCACCCTGGTTAAAGCAACTGCCCGAGAACGCGCGGAGAGAATTATCAGTGACATGGTCATTAACGGGGCTAACGTTACTGAGGATGAAGCGGAAAAGAGTTACCAAAGTGAACTAAGAAAGGTCTCTCGCAAGTTTACCCACATGAGAAGCAAGTAGAAAATTCCTGTCCTTAATCGATGATGAACAAAATGTATTATTGTACTCCAAATACGACATATAATAATCAGAATATAAATAAATATTGGATGATTAGTTTTATAAATCATTTTAGGAACCGATCATGCCGCGTGGCGGAAGAAGAGCTGGCCCCGGAGCGCCCGGGAATAACCTGAATGCTTCTCTAAATGTCACATTATACTTAATTGTGACAAAATGCAATTTTGTAGCGTATTTTTGCAGTGAGTTGGGAGCTGACGAGGACTTAAAGCTTCAAAATGTCGAATTCGATGTTCTAAAGAATAAGAGACATCTATACGTAGTCAGTTTTTAATCATTTTCACCACATGATTTCTACCTCTTTAAGCACATCTGCCGGAATCTGTATGTTTAGTTGTTTTGCCCTTGTTTCATTGATAATTGGTACTCCCTTCTGAGGGGTCTGAATAGGAATATCGCCGGGCGTTTCGCCGTTCAATATCCTGACCGCCATTTCGGCAGCCGCCTTACCCTGTTGGTATCCAGACTGGGTAACTCCGCACAGAGCGCCTTCTCTCACTCCAAAGTCGGAGAAGGTGAACTCGGGTAGCTTGCTGTTTTCCACCGTCCATTTCATAACATCCTCTTCCGGCAGGCTGGCTCCTTGCCCTTTTTCTTTGATGGTCTGGTATGTGAAGATACCGATAGCGTCAACCCTGGACTGGAGTTCTTTAACCTTTGCTTTCCAGGCATCGAAGTCATCCGTGGCGTAATATTCGAGGATTTGAATTGGCCATGAAGACTTTTTCATTTCGACGATATATCTTTGTGCCGTGGTACTGTTATCCGATATTATCGCAGCCGTTTTAACATCCGGCACGAGGCTTTTCAGAAGATTAACCGTCTGCTCATGGAGGTGCCTTTCAAGCACGCCGGTGATATTTTTTGCGGGAAAGCCAAATTCCTCAGGGTCGCCATTCAAACCACCGAAGACAATAGGAAGGTCTTCTCCGATATATATCTTGGCCACAAATTCGCAGGCATCATCATCAAACACAATAACCAGATTCGGTTTAACCTCTTCGATTTTCATAATGGCATTCGCAGCTACCTGTTGTTTCCACTCTAGGTCTGTCTTTCTTTTGGTATCCATAAAGAATTTTTGAATTTGTGTCCCTCTATCTTTAAAAACATCTTCCACCCCTTTTATTTCTCCAGCCACCCAGGAAAATTCCGGATGGTAACTGGAAATAAGGAGGACTTTTTCCTTAGCCTTGGTACATCCCGTAAAAGGAAAAAGGAGAATTACAACAACCAAGAAAGTAATGATAAAATACAATTTCTTCATCGTCACTCCGTATCCGCCCTAACGGCGTACAACATTTATAATATAGAAATTGCCATTGCCACCCCCGCAGAATAGTACATTTTCTAATATATTTCAACCTGCTCCTTCATCTGAGGCAATTCTTTATGATATTATAGCGATGATGAAATACAGGGCAATCACCAGATTTTTTCCGGTAGCGTTAACTGTTCTACTGGTACTGCTGGCTTCATGTAACCAAGTTTCAAACCCACTGCAATTTACATCGCCAGGCAAAACAACCGTTATTACCATATTACATACCAATGATATTCACGGTCACCTGGACAATATGCCGAGACTTTCTACCGCCATAACCCGGATACGCGAAGGTTCCGGTAAAGACAACACACTCCTGCTGGACGCCGGGGATGTTTTTTCGGGTTCTATCTACTTCCACCTTTATCAAGGGCAGGCAAGTTTATGGTTTATGAATTATCTAAGGTACGATGCCATGTGTCTGGGGAATCACGACTTCGATAAAGGACTGGATATCTTAACTCAATTCGTAAGTGGTACCAAATTTCACATAATCTCGTCCAACATTCAATTTCCACCTAAAAACATGCTTGGTAATACAATTACACCCTGGGTAATCATCGAAATGAACGGCGAGCGCTACGGAATTCTTGGACTTACAACGGAAGAAACTACCGAAATTTCCAGCCCTGGCACGGATGTTATCATCAACGACCACGTATCCGCCGCCCGCCTTGCCGTTGCTGAACTGGAGAGAAACGGAATAAACAAAATAATTGCCCTGACCCATATCGGCTGGAACGAAGACCTGAAGCTTGCCCGGGAAGTCGGCGATATTGATATTATTATAGCTGGCCACTCTCATACTGTTCCTGAAGTCTATCCCACGGTAGTAAATGAAGATGGTACGCCCACACTGATAGCGCAGGCGGGCGAGTATGCCAAATATCTAGGTCATCTCAGCATAACTTTTAACGAGGCCGGCGTCGTTAAAGACTGGACGGGAAGCGAGATTGTCCGTCTCGATGAGACGGTAGCAGAAGACGCCACCTGTGCGGCGAAACTGGCCGAGTACCGGGCACCGGTCGAGAAAACAATGGCTACCGTTATCAGTAAAACTTTAGCCGACCTTGATGGTGAAAGAAGTCACGTTCGCAGCCAGGAGACCAATCTGGGTGACCTCATAACCGACTCGATGCTGTATAAGGCTGGCCGTACGGGTGCTAGCATCGCCATGCTCAATGGCGGAAGTATCCGGGCTTCCGTACCTGCAGGCGATGTGACCCTGGGACAGGTTATGTCGATACTGCCTTTTGATAATTATCTGGTAGCCTTTGACCTTACCGGAGAGCAAATCATTGCCGCGCTGGAAAATGGAGTCAGCCAGGTGGAAGATGAGCAGGGGAGATTCCCTCAGGTGTCCGGACTTAGATTCGTCTGGGACCCGGGGGCCAAGCCGGGTAGCCGTATCGTATCCGTCGAAGTGGAAGAAGCCGGTGGATATGAACCAATCAACGTCTCTAATAGCTATCGAGTGGTGACCACCAATTATCTTTACCAGGGTGGTGACGGCTATACCATGTTCTCTCAAGGAGCCAACTATATCAATCTTGGCTATATCGATTACGAAGTGCTGGCGGAATATATCACGGCCAACTCGCCGGTAAACCCTGGAATCGAAGGGCGAATTTGCCGTAAATGATGCGGAAGGTTCAGATGATAGATGCATAATCCGGCGAAAAGAGAGATTATCTGGCCAATACCAACCGGGGGAGTGAATTAACCCAAGGAATACGATATAATCATCATCGACTGAAAGGAAAGGAGATCAACCTAAAAATGGCTGAAGTTATCGGAAAAGAGCACAGAATCTACAGGTATCTCATAATCCTGGTCATAGTTACCGCAATAAACACCCTATTAGCCCGTTTTGCTACCGTCGTCTGGTCGAGTGCCCCGGGGGCATCCGACCTATATTTTGCCATAGCCTTTATGATTCCTTTTACTTTGTGGTTTGGAGCGTGGGGAGCGATTGCAGCATATGCGGGATGTATCCTCGGTGCCGGCCTCGGCACTATGCCGCTTAGTGTTAATCTTTACTGGTCGCTGGCAGACTTGTGGCAGGTCTTGATACCGTTGATAGCTTTCAAGCTTTTTCACGCCGAAGTCAGCCTGAGGTCAAAACGGGACTTTTTCATCTTCTTCGTCTTTGGCTGTTTGTTAAACAGTCTGGCGGGAGCAATCTGGGGTTCAACCACGCTAGCGGTAGGAGGTGTTTCCGGTTGGAGCGATACGCCGAATACACTTGTTACATGGTTTACGGGCAATCTAATCGTAACGCTTGTAATCACTTCTCTGCTGCTTAGATATGTCACGAGATTTGTGGTGAATCGAGGGTTGTTCGTTAAAAATTACTGGTTTTAATGGCTGCTCTCGTCAGAACGGGCAGTGATGACAATATAATGGATTTTATGTGAGCTTTAGTTATCGGTCGGATGACTATTTTTCGACTTTCCCGACTTCTTCCTGTTGTGACTGGGCCAGGTTAAGCATATAAAAGTCGGAGCCCTGGCTGGGCAGGAGCATCATAAATGCGGAGGTATCATCGACAAAAGCGGTAGCGTCCCGAACCGTCAATTCGAGTACGTGCCCGCCGGCATCTTTATTTTTGGTTATAAAGTGAAGATGGTACCCCGGCACGTTCACGCCGGTAACATAAGGGGGACACCTGAACCCGATTATCGTCCCCTCAACATTATGAAATTCAAAAACGGATTGATTCTTGGTGACCTCAGCCAGCGGGGGATATGGCTTCACCTGGGGCGGTACGCTCCGCGTTTTCACATAACTAAAGGTGCCATCTATCTTGATGGCGTAGAAGATGTTGACTGTGGGTAATTTCTGGTCCAAATACTGCTGCAACTGCGAGTAATCCAAACCTTGAGGTAATCTCTCCTCACGGTCGGTATCAAAGAAAGTCACACAGGCAAAGGGTGTCTGTACGGAACCTGACATTTGATAGGCTTTACCGTCTGCTTTCACCTGATAGAAATCACCATTAGTCTCTATCATTTCTCCGTCAAGGCTGGCGAACGTCCCTATTCCGAAGTCGCCATATTTCCCTAACGTCCCCAGTGACATGACGCCATCGTATGAACCCATCATGAGGGCATCAATAGTAGATACTTGGACAAGAGTCTCTCTGCCGGCAATCGGATTATCAGCATATCCAACGCAACCAACTCCGGGATATAGCAATAGCATCCCTAATAGGACTAACGCCAGTGCAGCGAAGGGCATGCGGATTCCCGCTCTGACGCTGTTTTTCAGTTTTAAAACATCGCACAAGTTGCTTTACTCCTTTAACGCTTCTCTTCCTTTTAAAGATATTGCCTATTTATAAAGTTTCCCAGGAAGTCCTTTTATTTTCTAGGGTGAAATGTGTATACTATTATATTCTTTGGTGACGTAAAATAGAAATTTAATAATCGAATAAAAAGAGGAGGTACAAGGGATATGGATGTTCCGGCCGTCTATTATGTGAATGTTAGTTTCGCCTGGATTCTCACGCTATTAAGTATTGCCGGTTATTTTGTTTTGTTCAGAAAACTTGGCGAGAAATGGGCTTTTTGGCCTATATTTGCGGCTGCCTGGACTATGTTTGGCATTTCCCACACATTGTTATTAGCCGGCAC
This sequence comes from uncultured Dehalococcoidales bacterium, assembly GCA_964403625.1. Classification (GTDB taxonomy): domain Bacteria; phylum Chloroflexota; class Dehalococcoidia; order Dehalococcoidales; family UBA2162; genus CAYOHA01. Next base: position 6,741 of record CAYOHA010000105.1, read on the forward strand.
ATCGTCAGACGAGTGGTACATCATGCTCTTGAGGGTGCTCGGGTACTTGCTTATTGTAAGCGGGCTATTAGTACTGATGATAGGGAAAAAAGCTAAATAAAAAATACTGCATTTATTAAATTAAGTCGAACCCGAGCTTAATCGGACAAAAGTTACTAGCTCGCGTATCTGAATACTATTGAAGATGCGCATATCTTCTAGGAATAATTGATTTTTTTGTGCATAGTATCGAGCTTTCCATTGTTAAACAGCCTCTGAAGAATTTTAAGGAGGAAGAACATGTCTGGCAGTAAAGGTAAAAGAAAGATAAAGGTTGTTGAGGTCAGCGGCGATTCTTATGAAATGGGATTTCAATATGGCGCAGCCTGCCCGGAGATTAGAAAGATGCTTGATATCACTTACCAGGTTTTCGGTGGTAAGGATAAGGCAAGAATGTTGGCAAAAAAGTATATCCCCATGTATCTTCCTGACGCCGAAGAGTATGCTCCAGAAATTGTGGATGAGATGAAGGGGATGGCAGCCGGAGCAAAGCTGGATTTTCAAGATATCTTTTTCTTAAACATAACATACGAAATCTCCGTCCCTTCCGTTATGGGATGTACGTCCTTTGCCGCCGGGGGCAAGGCCACTGGTAATGGTGAAATTATTACTGGACAGAATTTTGATTACCTCTCCATGTGGGGGGAAATTATCGTTCTTCTAAAGATGAAACCAACCCATGGCCCCAAAATTCTGGCAGTAGCCTCTCCAGGAGGTCTCGGACTATTTGGCTTGAATTCGGCGGGTATCTCATTGAATCTAAATCTACTCAGGAACAAGGACTCCTTAACGCCAAATGGCGGCGTACCGTCCCACATAATCCTCAGGAAGGTGCTAACGAGTGAAAATATTAGTGAGGCGGTTGGAGTGATTGCTTCTGCAGGTAAGAGGTCTGCCAAGAATTATCTACTAGCAAGTTATCAGGGAGATATCGTGAATTTGGAAGTCACGCTGGATGACCTTGATGTCCACTACCCAGAGAGAGGGATCCTCACGCATGCCAACTGTTTTAAGACAGACCGATTTAAAAGCGCAGACCTGGCTCCTGTGTATTGGCCTGACTCTTATATTCGCGGCCAGAGATTATACCAGCTTATGGACAATCATTATGGGCACCTGTCTGTTGATGTGATGAAGCAGCTTCTACAGGACCATAACAATCACCCGAATTCAATCTGCAGGCATCGTGACCCAAAAGCTCCATTGCCAATGTCAAGAATGATGAAAACACTTTTAAGTCTAATAAGCTGTCCGAAGGAGCGGAAAGCCTATATCGCACTCGGTAACCCTTGCGAGAACGAGTATATAGAATATCAATTGTAATTAATTCTGGAAAACACCTGTTATCATGGTGACCTGACCCCCTAAAACGATACCAGATGAAGAGGGTAAAACGAGATTTACGGAAATCTCACTTGGTAGCTTGGGTGCTATATTCATCAAATAATACGACTATTTATAGTCTTCACTCAACGACTTCTTTTTCGAGGTGGTCAAGGATATCCTTGAAATACTGCGCGAAACGAATATAGACATTTTTTGTAGTTTTGTAATGATTTCAGCTTCAATTTGATCCTTATTCCTTCCTTATTTAATTTAAGAGTCCAATATTTTTCCCATAAAAGTGACCTACTCCCCGAAAACGATACTGGCAAATTTTCCTAAATTAGTTTTGCATACTAATTAATGTAAAATGACACCTTTATCTGGGTATTACAGGTAGCAGAATATAGGATGGGAACTGTTGGTTGTGATAGATGGTCTGCATGGCCAGTTGTATTTCAGCATCCTGGCCGAGAGCGTGACCCGTATTAAGATTCC
>CAYOHA010000106.1:0-8446 GCA_964403625.1 uncultured Dehalococcoidales bacterium
CTGAGAACAGCTTCTCGATAACCCCTGTATTAACCTCGGTAAGGCTACCCAGCTTGGTTATTACCCTAGCCAGGAGAATGACTGCCAGGTAAGCCTGGTTAGACTTCACTCGCAGGTCACGGAGAGGGGCAATTTCGTCCATCGCCGTTGACATCCTCATTCTGCCTTGCTTATGAAGATTACCCTCAGCATCAACATAGCCTCGGGGCAGGGTAAACTCAAATTCAGTCTGCAGGGCCATTTCTCAAGCCTCCTAATTCTTACGCACTATATACTCATGTACTAATACAAGCTCCTCAATGCCTATTTCGTTACTGTCAGCTTTAGGAGCAGGCCCGGTTAGCTTGGAAGGCCATGCGTTCAGGAAATCCCAGCGGGCTTTCTCTGTTAACTCATTGTCAAACATAACAATAGAGCCATTAGTGCGTGCACCCTTTACATCGCCATCTTCAACCATTTTACGCCATCCCCATAGGTCCATATTCGAGGTAATACCGCGTTTCAGGGTTATATCACCCCACTTTAGTCGTCCGGGGACTTTTATAACTACCTCAACTCCCTTCTCATTTATTACCTTATGTTCGACAACCTCGGTCTCTGAGCCTAAACCACTGACCTCGGTAAAATAACCGGTGATCTTGCCTCCCACGTCAAGCATAAAATGATGAGCTATTAAGGGATCTTCTCTGCTAGTATCAACAGCCTCTGGCATTTTGATTTACCTCCATTTTATTTATTTCCGTTATTCAGATGCTTCTGAGCCAGCTGCCCACTGGCTGATGCGGAAGATGACAAACTCTGCCGGTTTGGATGGCGCCAGGCCTATTTCAATTATTACCTGCCCCAGGTCACGCACTGCTGGCGGGTTGGTTTCCTCATCACATTTGACATAGAATGCTGCTGAGGGAGTAGTCCCGAATAGTGCGCCAGTACGCCATACATTGGTCAGGAAAGCTCCGATGTCCCGTCTGATCCGTGCCCAGAGGAAGGGATCATTTGGCTCAAAGACTATCCATTGGGTCCCCATCTGTATGGACTTCTCAACGAAGTTGAACAGGCGTCGGACATTGATATAGCGCCAGGATGCATCACTAGAGAGTGTTCTGGCTCCCCAGACCCGAATACCACCTCCCGGGAAAGAGCGGATGCAGTTTACTCCGATAGGATTAAGGATATCCTGCTCGCTCTTCGTAATTGGTATTTCAACAGCCATAACACCCCTAATCACCTCATTGGCTGGTGCTTTATGCACCCCGCGTTCGGTGTCACTCCGAGCATAGATACCAGCCATATAGCCACAAGGTGGTACTGCATAACTTTCTCCATTGCCCAGCGGATTGGCTACTTTTATCCAGGGATAGTAGACAGCGCCATATTTAGTATCGTAGCCAGCTTCGTTCATACGCCAGTTTTTCATTTGCTGCGGATTTAGTCCTGGCGGACAATCTAGGATGGCAAAGCGGTCCTTCATATTCTCACAGTGCGCAATCATCGCCAGCTGTACTGCTTTAACTCCCTCCATCGATATGGCTCCTGCTTGGTACAGCGCCATCAGGTCAGGGACGCAGAGCATGGTAACATCATCAGCTATCTCGAAACCTGAAAGTCCAGTACGTTCGGCGGCATCACCAACGATGACATCAGCAGAGACTGGTGCCAAAGCTGTAGTTGTAGCACCAGCGATGCTAAGAGAATATTTACCTGGTGTTGGTACTCGCTCTACCCCACTAAGTCCTGAATCCTTCAAGGCTACCTGGACCAGTTTCGATTCCTTATTCACCACATCTACGACATTACGTGCTCCCCTTCCTTTACTGAAGGTAAGATTCTCAAATGGTTCCTCAGTAGTACCACGGCGAATAATCAGGTTAAACTGGTCTTCTGGGGCACCTTCGGCACTGGGTTTGGTGACTTCAACAGAAATTTCAGCTCCCTCAGGACCCGCCTTCAAGGCAGTAATGGTTAGGGTCTCAATTGTTGGTTTGGCAGCACTTGGCAAAGCGGCGACTGCTTGTTGCTCGGCCGATTCTGTTTCGCCGCCAGGAAGCCGGGTAACGTAACATCGTCCACCCCCGTTCTGGAAATAACCGTAAATAGATTGAGCCAGATAGCCTCCCTTCATGAATCCACCGAAGTTGTTGACGAATTCAGTCCAGTTCGGAATAAAGGTTGGTTTGTTGACCTCCCCCTTCTCGGTAAAGCCAACAAAGGCAGCGCATGCAGTACCAGCACCCTCAATAGGCTTGGTACCCTTGTCAACTTCTTCTACATACACACCCGGCGAAAGATATTCCGGTGACATAATTTTTTCTCCTTTCTTTAGATATTCATGCCGGACTGGATTAAGGTTTGTCCTTTACCGGCTCTTTACGGACAAACTACCCATTTTTTCATCTGACTATCTCATTTCCCACCTCCTTTAGGGCGACCACCACTATCTTCTTTCACTTCCAGGTTATAACTGGCATCGGGTATAGTGATCAAGGTCTCATAAACCTTCTTATCCGATACAAGCACCTGAAACGTATGTTTTCCCACGGTAATCTTGGGGAAGGTATATCTTCCTTGATCGTCGGTTACAGCCGTCATCCCAGCTTCTTTGGCCACCACTCTAGCTTTTGGGATACCCTGAGTGGGCTTTCCCGCTTCATGTACTACACCAGCAACCTGCACCAGACGCTCAACTTCCGTATCTTGTGATTTATAGTCAATTATCTTTGTTGTTACTATCGGAGCCGTGAACGCTATCTCTGTATCAAGAGGTAGAGTAACCACATAGTTGATGGATGGCTTAATCTCGTTATCGAGAGCTGACCAGAAGTCTGCCGGATTGTTGAACAGTCCGTCCGGCTGGGCAGTGGTAGTTTTAATAGGACAGGACTGACCAACAAGTTGTCCAGATAATACCTCCTCCGGAAGCTCCGGGTACCGGAATAGCGTCAACAACACTTGGTACAACAGACGGTGCTCATCGGCAATGTCATTGGTCCACACTGTTATAAGGTAAGCGACATCTAATCGACTAGGGTTCTTTTTCCTGGTAGCCTTGCCATTTTCATCCTTGGTCAACATCCATTCGGTACCACGTAATTGGTGATTTTCCCGGACATCATAGAGATAGATGTTCACTGTCGGCTTGGATATAGACGCTGACCACTCCCGGTTCGGCATTTCAAATTTAATGTCTACCTCTGCCTGATCTAGAAGTCCTCTCTTTATTAGAAGTTCTTTTATGCATTCGTCCAAATCGCTTATCATAACCCGGCTTACCCCCTTACTCTCTATTAGTCACCGTCATGCCTACTATCCCTCGTGTTTCTCTTCAGTTTGTACAGCATTTGTTTCCTTAAAAGGCTCTGGATTAATGATCATCTTATCGAAATCAAGCCATATTCGGCGGTCGTTACGGCAACTATATTGACGGCAGACACTCGGACGATGCTCATAAAGGCTGCACCTGAATGTATCCCGCTGCAAGTGCATGCAGTAACCATCTGACTTTCTCGCATTCATAAATGGCTTACCCAGACTCCAGCGTATACCTTCATTAATATCCTGTATTGAGAGAGCATAGGTTAATGCACAACAGGCAGCACGGCATATCGGGAGCCTTTTTTCACAGTCTATCTTGGCTTCATCTTTCAAACTGTACTTATCAACATCGGAGCTTTGGACTCTGACGCCGATGCCAGATTTCTTGTAACTCTCCTGCAGGCGTTTCTCCACTGCTTTTTTACGCTGGTCCAGTTCTTCTATGCCGATAATTCCCTTTGCTACCAGTAACTCGATTAATGAATAAAGACTGGCTGACGCCTCATAGACTTTGACGGCGTTTGTATCCATCTGGCGGTAGGAATATAGGAATCCCTCGAGTATCTCTTCTGTTTCCAGACTGTGCCCGTTCCCGTTAATCTTTATTGTCATCATACCCTCCTCCAAACTAATAATTCCTTCCTTTGATTATTACTACGATGCTAGTATAGCTTTTGCGATATCTTCTGCTTTCTTTTGAGCTACCCGAAGGGCACCGAGAATTTTTGCGCCAACAGGCTTCTCTGCACCTAGCTCCCATACTATCTTTGTAAGATCATTGTACAAGTCATCCATCATCCTCTTTAACTCTCCAGATATTTTAAATTCTTCGATCGTTTTATCTATGCCCTCTTTTGCTTCTTCACAACAATCTTTGGCAACAGAATATTTTGGTGGCTTTTCATCTGTTATTGCTTCTAGAGCCAGTTCAATATAGTTTCTAACTCTTCCCTTCCATTGCGGAGATAGCTCTAGCTTCTCATCCTCTTTATCTCCACCCTCGTCTTTTCCCTTTCCCTTCTTACCACCTTTGCCTTTTCCCTTTTTCTTCTCCTCAACCGCTAGCTGAATAGCAGGCACCCCCGTTACTGTCCCTATAGATACTTGGCGACCATGGCTCAACGCTTCTCCTACCTGGGCTGCTTTTTGCTCAAAAGCATCATCTACCCGACCAACAGACTCCCGGTCAGTCTGTACACTCCCCTGTTGCTGTACAACATGGGTCAACTCATGGGCAAGCAACCGCTGTCCACTGGAAACATCTGGACGATACTCGCCACTCCTGAAGAAGATATCTTCCCCTGTAGTGAAAGCCCGCGCTTGCAATGATTGATTCAAGACATCTGCATTAGCGTCGGTGTGTATCCTGACCCCGCTGAAGTCGGCACCAAAGACCTGTTCCATAGGAGCCCGTACTGACTCATCCAAAGGTTGGGCACTACTGCATGCCATGTTAATCTTTGTTTCAAGGTCTTCGGAGGCTAGCGATGGGTGATCCATAGCTGGCTTCGTCACAAGCTCCTCTTCCTCCGGTACTTCCTGCCGCTGCACCTCAGTGGCTAGCTTTGTCGTAAGCTCCTCTTCCTCCGGTACTTCCTGCCGTTGAATCGTAAAAGCTTGCATTACTATATCAGCAGTTCTATCTGCCTCTCTCTCATAAATATCATCAGGCGGATTAACTGAGAGTTTTGCCTGTAAGGCATTGGATTTCAACAGGCGTTGAACATAGGCATTACCATAAGCCTGCTGAAGTTGCAATACAAGATTAGCCCGTTGCTTATCCGAATGTGCCCCAGCCAACAATGCCGCATGTTCAACCTCCTTAGGTTGAAATGGAGTGTCTAATGATGGCATAATACCCTTGCCTGGTGCTTTAACCTGGTCATACGCCGTTTCGTCACGTTTTCTATCGGGATTGTTCTTTATATACAATTTGTCTTGTTTATCTGCCTTTGGTTGCTTATTTTTTGCCATTTTTTAAACCTCCGGGTGTTTTTACTAACTTTTAACCAGCTCAAAATACTGGGCAAAGTCGCTTTCGGTACATAATTTCCCAAGTTTCTGGAATTCACGCTTTGTTGCCCAGATAATATTCTCCATTTTTATCTCTCCACCATCCTGTGCCGCCAGGAAGGCAGCACTCAAGGCAATATTTTTGATGTTACCTCCCGTTACCCTGAACTGCCGCGCCATAAAAGGAAGATCAATACCGGTTGTTATTGGTGCCTCTTTAGGGAAAACATGCTGCCAGATACGATAGCGGTCGGCTTCCTCAGGAAAAGGAAACTCAACGGTAAAATGCATTCTACGGGCAAATGCCTCGTCCATATTCTTACGTAAATTAGTAGCTAATATTACTATCCCCTCATACTCATCCATCTTCTGGAGTAGATATGCCATTTCAATATTGGCATAACGGTCATGTGAGTCACGGACTTCAGACCTCTTCCCGAAAAGAGCATCAGCCTCATCAAAGAACAGAATAGCATTTGAGGTTTGTCCCTCTCGGAAAATGCGGTCGAGATTTTTCTCTGTCTCGCCAATATATTTACTCACGATAGCTGACAGGTCTATCTTATAAAGGTCAATTGCCAGTTCATTACATACGATTTCTGCAGCCATAGTCTTACCTGTGCCTGAAGGACCAGCAAAAAGGGCATTTAGCCCTTTACCCGTGGAGAGTTTCCTTTCAAAACCCCAGTCGTCGTACACTGTATGATAAAACTTTACATAGCTACAGATTTCACGCATTTGCTCCATCTGGTCTCTAGGCAGGATAATGTCATCCCAACCATATTTCGGTTGTATCTTTCTTGCTAAAGCACTGAGTGTACCTCGAAATTGTTTACGGCATGCAGTATACAGATCTTGTGCAGTAACCACACTATTTTCCGAGTCTCGCCACTGAGCTAGATTCCGTGCCATAGCGACAACATCACGGATCTGACCCCCACTGAGTTTGAACTTGCCTGCCAGATCACTTAAGTTGACATCATCAGCTATTGAGAGATGACCATTCCATTCTCTTTCCCAGAGTTCCACTCGTTCTGCATAGGAAGGGATAGAGAGTTTAATGTCAAAAAACGGTTTTACGTGTAAAATATTTTTTGGCTGCCACTCACTTTCACCAGCCAGAAAAATCCATGCTGGATAACTCTCCAGTTCCGCTAGAATACTCACATAATCTGGTTTGACTTCTTTTTCATCACCCAGCAATAAATCATAGCCACTAAAGTAGAGAGCAGCATTTTGTAATCGTCCCTCACGAAATATTAGAGGGACTGATAATTCGAATGGTGTATCTGCTACTACCATCCTTTTAACATCCACAGCAAGTAGTGGCACCCCTAATTCGGAACAGATAGCTTCAGCAGTAGTCTGTTTACCAACACCGTAACTTCCGTTCAGGTGGCAGATAACTCCACTTTCTTTATAGTGTGTTATTAACCCGTTCAGATATTGTTTAGTCTCATCCGGCAGAATGATATTATTTAGTTTTATTGCTGAACTTACAGAATAAGAGAAAGGTAGCAAGCGAGCGTCTATTTGTTCAGTCTCCAGCAGATAGCTGGTGATACGTTCATCAATCTTAAGAGCTTTAGCCAGTAGTGCAGTAGGTCCAGTTGCATGGTCATCAAATAGATATAAGAGGTGGTGTTTTACAAGAGGGGCTTCCGAAGAGAACGCTTCCCGGGCTTTCAGAGTATCGGTGAAGGATTCGCAAAGCAGTCGGAGTACCAAATTTACGGTGGGATTTTTCTTAGTTATATCATCCTGTAGATAAGCATATAGTCGTTGATATTCAAGGTTTATCTCGGGAAGCAGGCAGAGAAGAAGAGTACTAATATCAAATGTAGAAAGGCTAAACAATCGTCCTAGCTTGTCCAGACGGAGAGTGACTCCACGTTGGAGACTCTCGTGCTTTTTCTCCGCAATATCCTGTTCTAATTTTCTAATTGACTCGTTTTGAGTTGTCGCTCCTGCACTCCGTGGCTCAGTTGGATTGTTCTCTTTAAGGACCTGTCGAGTATTGACAATATCATCAACCTGTTTTTCGGACACAAAAAGCCCGCGGAAGTTATCCTCTCCTGTCTTGCTACGGTCTTTTCGTAAACTCGCCACCTTTAGTTGAAGCTTAAGTTCAATGAGCCCTAGTTCAGCTAAAAGATGATCAAGGCTACCCTGAAAATACTTTTCCATCGGAATCGATGTCTCCATAACCTTCACTTAGTAATACCCGGTTACCTTATTTCCTGAAGCTATTCAGGATATTTTAATCATCCTCCGATAAAATTATGCCTTTCAGTAAATCTATCCTATCTGGATTAAAAAAAACGCACATAAATATAACATCAATATTTATGATGTAAATTAACTTTCACCCCTCTTTGAATCTATATTTACAATAAAATATAACTTTGAAAACATACTAGCAGGAGCCAGTAATTCACTGGTTAATTGGCAGTTAATTTTTGGTTAATTATTGCAAAGAGAATTGTTGAGGAAAGTCGAAGAGCTTCTGATGCATGAAGAAAAACAACTAGTACCTAGTGATTCAGCTAATTTTACATAATTTTGTGGGAGATAGCTTCGTTTTCAATCTCATCCTTACCCAGGTTGTCCGAAAACAAGACGCGACATTATTTTTACCATTCCCGCGGAAGCGGGAATCCAGAGCCACCGCCCCACCTGGATTCCCAATCAAGTTGGAAATGGACAATTTTCGGACAGCATCGGAACCGGAATTGTATCGGTATTTACGCGTCTAAGGACTAGTGTTCTTTATCTAAGTTGAAAGTAGAGTCAAGACTTCTTTCAGAGATGATATTACCGGTCCGTGCCAGTCTTCACGGATAGGACTGTCATAAATTTCATCGGGAATAAGGATTTGAATTGAGTGCATACCGAGTTTTTCAGCATTGGCTAACTCATTTCTCATGCCATCGGCAATATACAAACAATTTTCCGGCTTAACCGCCAGTGTTTTTACCGCTATCTGAAAAATCCTAGGGTCAGCCTTGTTCATGCCGATAGAGCAGGAGAAAATGGTCATATCGAAATACGGCGCAAAAGGAGTCTCTGGCCAGATTTCCGGCACATCGTAAAAACAGTCGCTAATCAAACCGAGTTTATA
>CAYOHA010000107.1:0-8437 GCA_964403625.1 uncultured Dehalococcoidales bacterium
ACTGCTGCCGGCTGGGGCACCAGGTTCCTGCCAGTGACCAAGTCTCAGCCCAAGGAGATGTTGCCCCTGGTAAATAAACCAATTATTCAATATAGTGTGGAAGAGGCCGTTGCCTGTGGCATGGAGTTAGTGGTTATCGTAACGGCTTTAGGTAAAAGAGCTATCGAAGACCACTTTGACCGCTCCTTCGAACTGGAACAGGTACTGGAGCAGAAAGGCGAAACCAGGCAAGCAGAAGAAATACGCCGCCTTTCCAACTTGGTTGATATCACTTACGTCCGCCAGAAGGAGCAGCTAGGTCTGGGGCATGCATTGCTCTCGGCAAAAAAAATCGTCGGCAACGAGCCCTTCATTTTAATGCTCCCTGACGATATCTTCGAACAACAGGAACTGGTGTTGAAAAATATGATGGAAATCTACCACCGGTATCAGGGCAGCGTTATAGCCGTTAAACAGGTAACTGAAAGCGAAATTAGCCGATATGGTATTATTCAGCCCGATAAAAAATCCGAGCGTATTTACCAGGTGAGGGACTTTGTGGAAAAACCACAGCCAGCAGAAGCTCCTTCAGACCTGGCTATTATGGGCAGGTATATTCTTGTACCTGAGATTTTTGACATATTGGGTGACACACTTCCAGGTAGGAATGGCGAGATTCAGTTAACAGATGGCTTAAAACACTTGGTCCAACACCACCCGGTGTATGCCTATGAATTTGAGGGTGAACGGTATGATGCGGGTACACCGTATGGCTGGCTTCAAACGAACATAGCCCTGGCCTTGAAGGATCCGAGTATCGGCCCGAGGCTGGAGAATTATCTTAACAGTCTGTTACAGACTGTCTACAAATAACCAAGAAATGCTCACTATGTAAACCTGAATTAGAAGCCTAAAAGTCGAGAGACTACAGATTGGAAAATGGGTTCAAGTAAAACTGCACACTCTTGGGACTACCTATGATCCTGTCAGAGTTCTTCTAAAAAAGCATAAAACTCAAGATACAACATTAGCCAGTGACACAAGCCACCATGCACCTATTCTCCACCTGCCTATCTCCTTAAATATTTAACAACCTCTTTCAATCCTTCCTCCAGGCTGTATTTTGGATTGTAACCGAAAGCTTTGGCTTTGTTAATATCGGCCAAACTGTGCAGTATGTCGCCGGGTCTTGGGTCTTTGTAAACCGGTTTGATGTTTTTATTGCCCACAAGCCCGATGATGAGCTGCGCGAGATGGTTAATTGTTATCCTTTGCGAATTACCGAGATTAAAGACTCCAGTAGCGTTACTCTCTGCTGCCTGGATATTAGCCTCGGCAACGTCTTTAACGAAAGTAAAATCCCGGCTCTGCTCCCCATCCCCGAAAATAATCGGTGACTTCCCTTCCAAAGCGTTCCGGAAAAACAACGGGATTACGGCCGCGTACGGAGAATTGGGGTCTTGCCGCGGACCGTAGACGTTGAAGTACCGCAGGCATACCGTATTGAGACCATATATTTTGTTGAATACTTTGCAGTAATACTCACCGGTGAGCTTGGTTACCGCGTAGGGTGATTGCGGATTTGGCGTCATATCCTCGACCTTGGGAAGAGTTGGCGTATCACCGTAAACGGATGATGAGGAAGCGTAGATAACCTTTTTAACACCCTTATCCCGAGCGGCTAAAAGCACATTTAAAGTACCGGTGATATTGGCATCATGGGACATTTTGGGATTTTTAATACTGCGCGGAACGCTGGGTATCGCCGCTTGATGGTAAACGTAGTCCACGCCTGAGAATATTTTACGCAATAAAGCCAGATTTACTATGCTGCCCTGAACCAGTTCGGCATTCTTGCCGTTGAGAATCGATTCTATATTAGACAATCTGCCCGTGGAAAGGTTATCGATAACGATAACCTGATATCCTCGCTTGACCAGTTCCTCGGTGATATGTGAGCCAATAAATCCGGCACCGCCCGTAACGACAAATTTACTCATTTTTTTGCGACTGATTCAGCCAAGATATGCGGCTTATCAGTGTCTCCTCCTCTTTTTACACTTGATTGATGTTTACGAGACTAACTAATTATAACCTCGTGACATTCAAAATTCTACCTTTTCCTTGTTGGAACCGGGTAACACTCGGGTCGGGATTCGGTTAGAAATTAATCTTCTTGTGGTCGTGTCTTATACTTGAAGATGCTCCTACTCCCTGCTGGCTTTTCGTGTGTAGCAATAAAAGTATCGGCACGGTTATAACCGAATTCTTACAAATAACAAACCGAAATCTAATGTTAAATACATAAGATATTTATAAGGAAACCTGATTGAAGATGAAAATGTTAATACAGGAGTCTAGTGCCACAAAAATGGGTGATTTATCAATCGAGGAAGTAAATGATGTCGAAGATTTCCGGACTTTAAGAGAATCGTGGAATGCACTGCTACAGGAAAGCAGTGATAACAACATATTTCTGACCTGGGAATGGCTATTTAACTGGTGGCGGCATTATGGCAGCGATAAAAAGCTCAGAATACTACTTATCAAGGAATCGGATAAAATTATCGGTATCGCCCCATTTATGGAAAAAAGGTATCGAGAGGGATTCATCACTGTTGGTGTGATAGAAAATCTGTGTTCTGAGAACTGTGATTACAGCGGTATCATTCTTACAGATAAAAAACATGAGTCCGTAGCCCTGCTTATGGATTACTTAGCCAAGATAATAAAAGACGGTAATTTAATCGCAAGAATGTACCACATTCCGGAAAATAGCACTTTCCTTACGATATTGCGTGAACAATATCCATCGTTGTCAAAATCTCTTTTTTTGCATGAAAAGGTAATAACTTCTTGCCCGTATATCAATCTTCCGGCAACCTGGGAAGAATATTTGCATACTCTTAGTAAGAAAAGACGTGGAAATTTACGACGGGCAATGCAATCCCTGCAGAAAGACCATGAGGTCGAATTTAAGAGGTATACGGCAGGTGATGATTTACAGAATCAACTCCAGGTTCTGTTTAAGCTTCATCAAAAGAGATGGCAAGGGAAAAACATCATCAGTAAATTCACTACACCGGAAGCGCGAGAGTTCTATATGGACGTATCTCAGGCTTTTAATAAAAATAATTGGTTGTCTTTCTCTTCTCTCAACGTGGATGGGAAGACAGTGTCCATGCTTTGGGGATTCAAGTACCGTAATACATGGTGTGATATGACACCGGCCTTTGATCCCGACTATTCACGTTACAGTGTGGGAAATCTGCACATACTGAAAATTATCGAGGAATCCATCCAAGATGGTCTGGGGAAACTTGATTTCCTAAAAGGCGAGGCAGCCTACAAGGCCCACTGGACAAGTTGTAAAACAGATAACATCAGGATAACCATAGCTAAAAGGGGGTTTGTGGGCAGGTACCGGGCCAAATTATTTCAGGCGCTTATAAAATATGACAATGCCAGGGCGCGTAACTTTCGCGAAAATATTGACCTGCTTCTCAAGAAGATACGACCACAAAGAAAGTCAACTGACGATTAAAAACTTCCGCCTCTATTAAGGGGGGTATTTTATGACCAGGGCATTACTAGAGAGGTTCAGGTGCCCAGTTTGTTCATTTAAGCACGATTAGGCTTTAAACAGGAATGATTAAGACGTATTTGCGTATATTACTACTGCGGGCGCTGGACATCTCAGGGATAAATGCCCTGTGCCGGACATTGAACCGCCATAAGGCGATTATTCTCTGGTATCATGGAATAAGTGACGATGGCTTTGGTTTACTGAGGGGTTTCGACGAAAGACATATTCCTAAGTCACTTTTCAGGAAACATTTAGAGTATCTCAAGCGCCAGGGATATATCTTCGTAAGTATGACAGACTTATTAAATGCCATAAAGAATAAAAAGAGAATAGATAAATTTGTAGTTCTCACTTTTGATGATGGGTTTAGAAATATTGTGGAGAATGCCTATCCAATAATGAAGGATTTTAGTGCCAAGGGCTGTTTCTATCTGGTATCTGATTTAATTGGGACGAATGAGCTATTGTGGACGGATTTTGTCGAAACGGTGATAAGAAATCAAAAAAAAGGAAATTTTCAATTTGTTTTTAAAGGAGAAAAAATCGATTACGTGCTGGACGATAAATATTCATATCAAGATGCCATGAAGGATATCAAAGCTAAACTCAGATCAATTTCAGACCGGGCAAGACACGAACATCTGGAACAGTTTAATAGTATTGAATTGGATGACGTTCCGAGAGAGTTCACTATGGCTACCTGGGAACAGATTAACCAATTAGATAAGAACCTGCTTGAAATAGGAAGTCATACCAGGAGGCATCCTAACTGCGTAAACCTCACTTCAAATGAGGAATTGGAAGATGAAATAAAAAATTCAAAGGTTGATATTGAGAAAAACACCGGCTACCAGATAAAACATTTTTGCTATCCCGCAGGATCATATGATGATAGAGTGGTCGCTAAAGTAATTGAATACGGCTATGAATCTGCTGTTACAACGGCACAAGGCTTTAATGACGAGAGTTCTGATTTATATAGGTTAAAGCGCATAGAAGCAAATGAGCAATTCTTGTTCTTTAAAGCCGGCGTCTCAGGAAGTTATAACCTGCTCCGCCGGATTAAAGCCGTTCTGTCTTAGTCCTTATACAGTCATCGGCATTGGTCGCAGGCACTTAATATCAGATTTCAACCCTCCATCCCCGGTTCAGGGGTAAGTTTTAACCGAATATTGACCTATATCTAACCTTGTTCCTACTCGACGGTATTAGGATTGAAAATGAAGCCTACAATTTTAGGCCCAAGAGAAAGGAGCTGCTACATATGGTTTCCCAGAGATCTAAGGAAAGCGTTAAAATGATGTCTTCAGATACCGCGACAAACAGCAGAACTCGTGTAAATAACGGTCCAGATATAAAAGCCAGAGTTGATACGGCAACCGTTTGTATCGTTGGTTTAGGTTACGTGGGCTTGCCTTTAGTTGAGGCGTTTGCTAAAAGACTAAAGGTAATCGGCTATGATATCAAAGTTAAGAGGGTAGCCGAGTTAAGTCAAAAATATGATAACCCCAGACTTATCTTTACTGATGACCCAAAGAAAATAATACAAGCAGACTTCATAATTATATGCGTTCCCACGCCGGTTACGAAAATGAAGGAACCTGATCTTTATCCTGTCGAAAGCGCGGCAACAACCGTGGGCAAGAATTTAAAAAGAGGAAGCGTAGTCATTCTGGAATCAACTGTATACCCCGGCGTTACTGAAGAGATTGTCATGCCAATTCTGGAAAAAGAGTCCGGACTCAAATGTGGTGAGGACTTCAAGGTTGCTTATGCCCCTGAGAGGGTCAACCCCGGTGACAAAGAGCACACCATAGATAAGATTACCAAGGTCGTGTCCGGAATGGATGAAGAAACAAAGGAACTTGTCGGTGAGCTTTATGGTAGAATAATCCCAAATATTTTCAAAGCAAAAGATATTAAAACCGCCGAAGCCTCTAAGGTTATTGAAAACATACAGAGGGATTTGAACATTGCTCTGATGAATGAGCTATCTCTTATTTTCGAAAAACTCCACCTAGATACTAAGGATGTGCTTGATGCCGCCTCCACTAAATGGAACTTTCACCGCTATTCCCCGGGACTTGTCGGCGGACACTGCATACCGGTGGATCCATATTATCTGGTTCATAGAGCCAAGGAGTTCGGCTACCACTCCCAGGTTATCTCAGCCGGCAGGGCTATCAATGATTCTATGGCTAAACATGTGGCCGAAATGACTGTAAAAGCCCTTAACGACGTCGGCAAGGTAATTAAGGGCTCCAAGGTCCTTATCATGGGTCTGACCTATAAAGAGAATGTTCCTGATACAAGAGAGACCCCGCAAAAGCATGTGATAGATGAGCTCAAAGAATACGGTGTTGTGACTTTTGGCTATGACCCTATACTGGACATTGCTGAAGCTGAAGAAGAATTTGGCATAAAGATGTTAGAAAACCTGGAAGAAAAAATCATATTTGATGGCATAATCCTGGCCGTGGCTCATGATGTCTTTAAAGAAAATGGCCATGGAATTACCCTTGACAAGCTGGAAACCATTACAAATAGTCACCCGGTGTTGATCGACATAAAAAGATGTCTAGATGGTACTAAAGCGACCAATAGAGGATTTTGCTACCGCACATTATAGCAAGACATTATTTTAGCCTTCTTGAATCCGGGTTTAACTAGTTAATTATGATAACCGGCCCGTAATATAGAGAGTCAGGAAAATGCTTCTGAAATTAATGAAACTCTGGTGCTCTGGCGCACCGATAAGCGCCGAGAACAGCCACCAGCAAGTAGATGTCGCTCATGTACTGGGAGGTCCTCCCCAACCAAGCCACCCGGCTTTCAAGTTTACCCTGGGAGATGAAGAGTACTCCGAAGGCAAAAAGCACCAGGCCCAGAGAATACCAGTAGTAGAAAGCGGAATGAGACTTAAGGTAAATTTTAAAGCAAATTACCGCGGCGGCGATGCACAGGATAGCTGATATTCCCTGGATTAAATCTCGAGGTATGGTGAGTGAAGGCAGTACACCTCGATATAAAAGCCAAGTGACAACAGCGATGATGGTGAATATTACGAGGTAAGATAACAGGACGGTTCCCCGCTTATGTCGGGATTTCAACCCGGACAGGTTCAGCCGTGCCTTCATCAGAATTACTCCAATAAAATGTAAGAGCCCCGCCATGAAGACGGTACTATCATATACCGTGATACGTACCTCCAGGGCGGCACGGGTAAACCAGCCGTATATCAGGATACCAGCCCCGAAGGCCAACACGGCGCCGCCGAGCCCCAGTATCTCGAACGAACCAGTGATTGTAAAACTCCTGGCGGCAATATAGGCCACCAGCATGGACACGGCGGAAATAAAGATTGTATTTAGTGTGGCAATCGGGAGGTATAATCTATAGTCCTCGGCAATGTCCAGGATATCGAGGCCGATAAAGAACAGGCCCAATCCGGTAATGACAACGACGAGTATGAAGGTAAATTGCTTGAACATCTGATATATTGGTAATGGTATCACAAATAATTGCAAATAGTAAATCGGGTCCGTTGACGTGAACGGCTAAGTTTTGGCTATACCATGAATAGGCCGTGTCGCGGCGGTGAAACAGCTGCCACAAGCGTTACCGGAGGGAACGGCGCCGCTAATCCAGAGGCAAAGAGAAATGAAGAACGCTTCCACCCTGCTGCCTGTTCCTGGCCCAGATATGACCGTGGTGGGCCTTCATAATGATTTTACAGATATAGAGGCCCAGGCCAGACGACGGTCTGTATCGTTGCCAATTTTCCACTCGATAATGCTGGCGATGCCCGCGCGGACCAACCGTACCCAGTCCGACCAGAAAAACGAGAGCAAAGCAATCAGTGTCCCCAGGTGTAGTGCCAAGTCAAAAGTGATGCCAGGGTCATTCCAACGGAAAAGCCAGGGGATGATGACAAGGTGGGCCGAGCTTGAAATCGGTACAAACTCGGTCAATCCCTGCACGATGCCGAGAATCACGGCCTGTAGTAAAGTCACCGGTGCTCCCCTGGTATCTCAGATGGGACAGGCAGGGATTGGATTTGTTGACGGCCTGACGTAAATATCATTAACCTGATACGCTCATTTTGGTTACTATTGTATCTCTTGAGATTACAGCAGTCAAGACATCGCGCTGGTATCAGTGAAAATCAGTTGATGACAATTCGTTTCTCTTAGAGTACCGTCATCATGCGTCGGGTTGACTTCCGCCACAGTCTCTCCTATAATCCAAACTAGAAAGGAGGCAAGCGGTTGGTCTAGCAATCGCATGCCAGCTTGTCTCTGAAGGTTCTTCTAAGCAGCGGGTCGTGGGTTTGAATCCCTCCAGGGACGCTGGCCCTGCTCCAGGAACTGACCATCACCGGCACTTTCTGGCCCTGTCTGTCCTGTAAGATGGCATCAAGCGTCTCTTTCATATAACCAGCCCAGCCAGTCTGGTCATGGTAAAGGCCAGGACGGCTCTTCAGCTTTTCCACATGTTTTTCCATCTCCTGAAGAGATGGACTGGCCCTCCT
Source organism: uncultured Dehalococcoidales bacterium (assembly GCA_964403625.1). Taxonomy (GTDB): domain Bacteria; phylum Chloroflexota; class Dehalococcoidia; order Dehalococcoidales; family UBA2162; genus CAYOHA01. The sequence goes on from CAYOHA010000107.1 coordinate 8,097, forward strand.
GGTAGTAGAGGCAGTAAGAGTCTCGGGTTGATGATACCAGACGCGGCGTGAAGTGACAGGTGCGACAGGCCTGGTTACCTCTTTTTTCTTTTTTGCCGATTCTTCCGGTAAAGCCCAGTTCCGCCGACGGGAATACCGGCTGTCTTGAGTAACTGTTACCACGTCCCTTTTCTGGAATTGAGTTTTCACCGGGGTTTCCGCCTGTTCTTGTTGCCGGTAAAATAGCCCGCGTCTCGATGCTATTACCCTGCCCAGTTTTTCCAGGTTAACCGCGGGAGGAGCCGGCGGTCTCCCGTAAGATACCGCTAAATCCACCAGCTTGGGCATCATATACATCACTA